>USEF01000023.1 GCA_900553475.1 uncultured Collinsella sp.
ACCCTTTGGTTTGCCTTGGATTGATTTGCTGACTTTGGAGGGTTTGGTTATGGGGTATTTGGATCTGGCTCGGGGTCGGTATTCTTGTCGTGAGTTTGAAGATCGGGCTGTAGAGCAAGCTGTTGTGGATGCCATTGTTGAGGCTGGGCGTATTGCTCCTTCTGCTTGTAATAATCATCCAACCCGTGTGATGGTGTTGGATACGCCTGAGCTTCTGGAGAAGGCAGCTGCTTGTCAGCCTCGGTTTGCTCGTGATGAGTCTATCTTTGGCGCTCCGCTTGTCTTCCTTATTTGCAGCGTTACCGGTGATGCTTGGGTGCGCCCGTATGACCAGATGAATTCTAGTGAAATCGACACCTCAATCGTGTGTGATCAGATGATGATGGAGGCCACCGAGCAGGGCCTGGGAACGTGCTGGGTATGCCATTTTAAGCCTGAGGTGGCGCAGGAGCAGTTCAATCTGACCAAGGGCGTCTATCCCTATCACATGCTCGTCTGTGGATATCCTGCCGACCACATCGCCGATCCCGAGCATCGCGAGGCCCGTACCATTCCCCTCTCCGACTTCCTCCTCAAGTAGGTTTTGGGACATGCCTTAAAACCTACCCTTGACCGCTCACCCGTTCGCCGAGTTCTGCGCCATTATGTGCAGGGCTCGGTTTTTTATGTTACGCACTCCGGCACAGTCATAAAAAAGGACCCGCAAGCTGCGGGTCCTTTCTAGGCACTAAATTGTAGGCCGAATGTTAGTCCAGGTCGTCGGCAGCAAAGTTGTCGATCGGGGCGAAGGGATCGGCCACGGGGACAACCGGGTCAGCGACGGGCAGCGGCTCGGCGGGAACAGTCACTGCAGGAGAAGCGGCAGAACCGACCGGCGTGGAGGCCATCAGATCGGCCGGGAAGGAATTCTGGGCATCGTCCATGAAGTGCTGGATGAGCTTGAGATACTCTGCCTTGAACTCCTCACGGGAAGCCTTGAGACGATCGATCTCCTCGAGCTCGGCCTGCTTCTCGGTCAGAGCCTGGCGGATAACCTCGCGGGCCTTGGCGTCAGCCTCGTTGCGGATACGCTCAGCGTTCTCGTTGGCATCGTTGACGATGGTCTCAGCGGTCTGCTGGGCAGCGATCAGGGCAGCGGAAATCTGGCGCTCCTGAGCGGAGAAGTCAGGGGCGGGAGCAGCCACGGGGGCGGCAGGAACGGCCTGGGCGGTGGCATCCTGAGCTTGGGCAAGCTGAGCCTGCGCATCGGCAAGCTGCTGCTCGGTAGCAGTCAGGCGACCCTTAAGGTCGACGATCTTAGCGAGCATAGCGTCAACCTCGGAGGACAGCGTCTCCAAGAAGACGTCGACCTCAGCAGGATCGTAGCCACGCTTGGCCTCAGAGAAAGTCTGAGCCTGGATGTCTGCAGGGGTAATAGCCATAACAAGTCTCCTTTTTCATCGCCTCGGCGCTACACGCCCGACGTAAGTTACTAAGTCAGTTCTACACGAGTATACCTATAAGAAGCTGCAGAACCAGCCTCTGCACCAACTGCAACGCAATAATCGCAACGACCGGCGAAAAATCGATACCGCCCATCGGCGGGATGAAACGACGGAACAGGTTGAGCCACGGACCGCACACGCTATCAAGCACCGCGGCAATATCCTGAAGCAAACCACCCTGCTTCATGGGAATCCACGTCATAAAGCAGTAGACGACAATGAGCGTGGAATAGAAGTTGAACAGCGTGTTGACCAGCTGGACGATAGTGTAGATGTTGATGGGAATCTCCTCGTCTTGTCTTTACTTAAGGTAGCCGTCGGCACGAAGCTTCTTGAGATCGGAATCTTTGACCTCGCAACCGGCGGGCAGCACCATGAACACGCGGTCGCCCACCTCCTTGACCGTGGCACCCAGACCGCAGGCAAAGCCGTAAGAGAAGTCCAAGACGCGCTTGGCAACTTCGGTGCGTACGCCCACAAAAATCAGTGCGACAGGCTGCTTGGTGCGAACGCGGCGCACCACGGTCTCCACGTCGTCATAGCTCTCGGGGCGCAGGACATAGGCCGGCAGCTGCGGCGTGGCGTTGATGATATTGCTCGCATAGGCCGAGGCATCGCTCGGTGCAGGCGCGGGTGCAGCGGCGGCACGGGCGCGGGTATTCTCGGCGTAGCTCGACGGCGTGTCATAGGCACCAGGACGATAACCGCTCGCAACACTGTCCTGCGAGCGCGAAGGCGGGTTATACGTCGTGGCATGGCGGGAGTCATCGCCGACCAGCTGACCGGAGCGCGTATACACGGCAACCGACTCAGCTTCACCGCGGCGCGTCTGGCCAAGCAGGCCGTTGCTCGGCTCGTCTTGGGTGTAGAAGCCCTCGCCCGAAGCACCACTGTAGCCGTTGTTCTGATAGCCATCGTCGTAGCCGTCATCGTAGCCGTAGTCGTCGTCCTGGCCATAACCCTGGTCGTAACCCTGCTGGCCGCCCAGGTGCATCTTATTTTTAATCTCGTCAAGGAAGCCCATGGTTGTGTCCTCTCGCGGTTTAGTGCAGGCGCCCCGATAATCAGTGCGCACTTCAGAGCCTTATTTTACTGCAAACTCCGGGCTAAATACTACCCTGCCCAGGCGAACGAGCGTAGAGCCCTCCTCAAGGGCAGACTCAAAGTCCTCGCTCATACCGCAGGAAAGCTCAGGCAGGTTCAAATCGGGATGCGCCGCCTCCAGCTCATCCCTCAGCTCACGAAGCCCCGCAAAGGTGCGGCGTGCCACATCCTTATTCCCCCGGGGCGCCATAGTCATAAGCCCCTGTACGCAAATTCCCTCAAGTTCTGCAAGCTCACCCGCGGCGGCGCGAATCTCATCGGGTGAAAAGCCTCCCTTCGACTCCTCACCACTCACATTGACCTCAATGAGCACACGCTGGGGGCCGACGAGCTCGCCTGCCTCAATCTTGCGAACAGCACGGCTCGAGATCGCCTGCGCCAGATGCAGCGAACCCACCGAGTGAATCAGCTCGGCTGAGCCCAGCACCGCATTGATCTTATTGGTCTGCAGGTTGCCGATCATATCGAAGCGCACCTCGGGCAGCTCCGGATGCTCCGCCAGACCCGTGAGCTTGCGAACCAGCTCCTGCGGGCGGTTCTCGGCAAAATGGCGATACCCCGCCTGGATGGCGGCAACGGTCTCATCGACACCAACGGTCTTGGACACGGCAATGAGGCTCGCGGCGTCGTGGGGACGCGCGATCGAGCGCCGCATAAAAACGTTCCAGAATCTGCTCGCGGCGAGCGCGCATCAAGTCCAAATAGTTATCCATTGCCAATCGCCTCCGCTGACAGCCAAACAAGTAGTCCCATGCTAACGCAAGAGCGCGGCCCCGCATGTGCAAGGCCGCGCTCACTTAGGTATTTACAATCTTTCGACGAACGGGGCTACTTACTCCTCGTCGTCCTCGCCATCGTCCTCATCCTCAAGATGATCGAGCAGGTAGCGAAGACCCTCGCTGACCTCGTTAACGGGCACCTTGGCAACGTAGCGTGCATCGACGGCGGGCCTCATGATAACACCCTCGCCCGAAGGCACGCGCATGCTCTCGAGCTCATCCTCATCAGTGCAGGCGATATCACCGGCAGTCATACGCTGTCCGGTCAACAGGAAGGTCAGACGGCAGGCGGCATCGATGGAAATCGAGGCGATGCGATCGAGATAGCGCGATACCATGATGGCGCGGCGCAGGTCGTCATAGTTGCTGTCGTCGTCCATAAAATCGCCCGTGTCCATGCGGTTAAAGGTGCGGAAGAACTTCTCGTAGGCGGCGTGCACTGGCTCGTCCTCGACGGCCAAGTTGCAGATGATGGACATGTCGTTGGTGACGAGCGCAGAAAGCGAAGAGCCCAGCACCTGGTAGACGGCCTCAGCCTCGGCCTCGACCGTGCCGACAAGCTCCTTGGGCAGCGAGATGTCGGCCTTGATCATATGACGCGTGGCGCGGCAAATCTGGCGAACCTTATCGGTCATGCGCTGCAGGTTAAAGTCGACGTAGATGATCGTCTGCAGCAAGCGGAAGTCGGAGGCGACCGGTGACTGCGTGGCAATCAGGTTGTAGCAGACGGCCTCCAGGTTGGCGCAGCGTGCGTCAATCGAAAGCGTGCGCTTCTTGGTCTTGGTGGCGAGCTTGCGGTCGTCGGTCACATAGGCCTTCACGGCATCGTGGAGGGCCAGATCGACGGCCTCGTAGATGCTCAGCATCTCGTGACGGGCCTCGATGAGCTGACGGGAAAACAGTTTGCGCATGGTTCACTCCAATCAGTTGGGTGCGGTCATGCCGCCCGCACAGTGAATACGCACCGGACCAGATCCGATCGGCTTGGGACTAGTCGCACCGATCAGCCAAAGCGGCCGGTGATATAGTCTTCCGTCCGCGAGTCCACCGGGCTGGTGAAGATCGCGTCGGTTTGACCATACTCGATGAGCGTAGCGGGCTCGCCGGCAACTTCCTGCAAGAAGAATGCGGTGTAGTCGCTAATGCGAGCTGCCTGCTGCATTGAATGCGTGACGATGATGATCGTCATCTCGGGCGCTAGCTCGGCCATCAGATCCTCGACCTTAGAGACGGACGTGGGGTCGATGGCGGAGCAGGGCTCGTCCATCAGAAGGACATCGGGTTGCACCGCAAGCACGCGCGCGATGCACAGACGCTGCTGCTGACCGCCCGAGAGCGCCAAACCATCCTTGTTGAGCTGATTGGATACCTCTTTCCAGAGGTTGGCGCGCTTGAGCGATTCTTCCACGATGTCATCGAGGTCACTTTTGCTAGTCACGCCCTGCAGACGAGGGCCAAAGGCGACATTCTCGTAGATGGATTTAGGAAACGGGTTGGGCTGCTGAAAGATCATGCCCACGCGACGACGGAGATCGACCGGGTCGACACCCTCGGCATAGATATCGTTGCCGTCGAGCGTCATGGTGCCCTCGACGCGCGTGCCCTCGATCAGGTCATTCATGCGGTTGATGCAGCGCAAAAACGTCGACTTGCCGCAGCCCGAAGGGCCAATGAAGGAGGTGATGGCGTTTTTGGCGATGTTGAGGTCAAGCCCCGTCAGCGCATGAAAGTCACCGTACCAAAAGTTGAAATCCTTGGCCGTAATGGCCGCTTGCTCCAACGTGGGAGCGGACTGATAAACGGACATGGGACTCCTTAACTAGCGACGCTTGCGCGACAGGAAGCGCGCAAACAGGTTGAAGGCCAGAATGATCACCATCAGCAAGAGCGCGGTGCCGTAGGCTGCGTTCATGTTGATGCCGTCGTTGGCAAGCAGATACAGGTGAACCGTCATGGGGCGGCCGGAATCGAGCGGCGAAATAGGTAGATTGATGGCCTGCCCCATGGTATAGAGCACCACCGCGGTCTCGCCAATGGCACGGCCGATGGCGAGAACGATGCCCGTGGCAATACGGCCAAAGGCAGAAGGAAGCACGATCTTGGAGACAACCTGCCACTTGGTGGCGCCCAGGCCATATGCGCCCCAGCGGATATAGCGCGGAACGGCGCGAATGGCCTCTTCGGTGGTACGCATGACGATGGGAAGCATCAAGAGCGCGAGTGCCAGGGCGGCCGAGACCATCGAAAGGCCCAGGCCCATGGCCTCGACAAACAAGGCGTAGCCAAACAGGCCCATAACGATGGAGGGCACCGAGGCCAAAGCGTCAGCAGCGTAGCGAATGAGCTCGACGACCTTGCCCTGCTTGGCGTACTCGGCCAGATAGACGGCTGCCAGCACAGCGATCGGCGTGCAGATAAGCATGGCGAGCGCCGTCACGTAGACGGTCGAGACGATCGTGGGCCAAATTCCGCCCTCGGCGTTGACGCCCTGGGGCCAACCGAAGATAAAGTCGAGCGAGATGTGTGGCAGGCCGTTGATGACCACGTAGGCGATGATAGCGACCAGCACCAGCGTGGTGATGTAGGCAGCGGCACGAAACACGCCAAGCATGATCTTGTTGGACAGGTCCTTGTTGATGCGGCCCTTCTTGCCGTGGGAAAGGGCACGCTTGATGCGCTCGCGCGACGAGGTCGTATCGACCGTCGTGTCAACGGAATCGGACATAGCCTACCCCCTCTTCTTCTTGGAAATCAGACGGACGATGCCCACCAGCGTGGCGGAGATGATAAACAGGACCACGCCCATGCCGAACAGCGCCGAGCGATGCAGACCCGAGGAATAGCTCATGTCGAGCGCGATCTGGCTCGTGAGCGTCGAGATAGGGCTCGCAATGCTGTCGGGAATAACCGGGGCGTTACCCACGACCATGAGCACGGCCATGGTCTCTCCGATGGCACGGCCCATACCCAGCACGATGGCATCCACGATACCCAGCTTAGCGGCAGGCAGCACGACCTTATAGATGGTCTGCCACTTAGTAGCACCCATGGCATACGATGCCTCGCGAATGCCCATGGGAATGGAATTGAGGGCATCGATGGTGAGCGTGGTGATGGTAGGGACGATCATGATGGCGAGCACAAACCACGCCGTCAGCGCACCAAAACCAAGGCCGCCGGTCAGTTGTGCGATAAACGGGCGGATGATGATCATGCCGAAAAAGCCGTAGATGATAGAAGGGATGCCGGCCAGCAGGTCGACGGCAGGGCTGATGAGCTTGCGCACGCGCTTGCCGGCGATCTCGACCAGGTACACGGCCGTGCCCACACCTAGCGGCACGCCCATGGCGAGCGCACCGACGGTCACCAGACCTGAGCCGGCAAGCAGCGACATGATGCCGTAGTGGCCCTCAGAGGGCGCCCACGTAAAGCTAAAGAAGTCCGCCAGACCGATGTCGGTAAAGACGGGCAGCGCCGAGTACGTGGTAAAGACAAAAATCAGGATGACGGTAACGACCGCCAAAAACGCGCAGGCAAAGAAGATCCACTGCAGCGCCTTCTCCTTGATATAGGTACTGCGCGATACGAGCGCCAGCTCGCGCTTCTTGGGTGCCTGAGCATTCTGCTCAGTCTGGGAGTTTTCCTGTGCTTCCATGCTACTCACTCCCCTTCTCGTCGTTGGTGACGGGAATAAAGCCCGCCTCGCGAATCTGCTTGTCCATCTTTTCGGACGTCACGTAGTCGATGTAATCCTGCGCCTGCTGCGAAGGCGCACCCTTCACAAAGAAGTAAAGGTCGCGCGAGATGGGATAGCCGCCACTCGCGACCGTCTTCTCGGACGCCTCAACATGATTGACCGAGACAGCCTTGACCGAGGTCTTGGCGTTGAGGCTATCGACGAAGCCCAGCGAAATGTAGCCGATGGCCCCACGCGAACGAGATACCACGTCGCGCACCTGGCCCGTACCCGAAAGAACAGCCGAGCGGCGATCGAACGGCGTGCCATCCATCACGATGGTACGGAAGGCCTCGCGCGTACCGGACGCCTCGTCTCGGTTGATGACCTGAATCCTCAGGTCCTCGCCACCGACCTCTTTCCAATTGGTAATCTTGCCGGCGTAGATATCGCGGAGCTGCTCGGTCGAGAGGTTATCGACGGGGTTGTCGTCGTTCACGATGACCGCAATACCGTCGTGGGCAATGACGATGGGAGTCAGGCCCAGATCCTGTTCGTCGGCATTGAGTCCACGGGAGGAGCTGGCGATATCGGCCGTGCCGGCGCTGACGGCCTCGATCCCAGCGGAAGAACCCAAACCGGAAACGAGCACGTCGATGCCGGTCTCCTCCTTAAAGCCCTCGGCCGCAATCTCGGCGATAGGAAGGCAGGTCGTGGAGCCGGCAACGGTAATGGAAGAGGTAGAAGATCCCGAAGAACAGGCGCACAGCGTAAGCGTAAGCACAGCGGCGCTCAGGACCGATACGATCTTTCTCATAGCATCACGCCGATCGCAGCATGGCGCCCACAGGTGCCGTCCTCGTTACGGTAGGAATAAAAGCGGTCGTTCTGACGCACAGTCGAAAGCTGGGTATCCACGATATTATCCGCGTCGACACCGACATCTACCAGCGCCTCGCGAATGGCAGCGGAAAGATCAAGCATGCGAGAGGTATTCGCATCGATGCAAGAGAACTCGGCGGCAAAGCGATCCATGAGTTCCTGGGATACCTCATATTCGTCACCCAAGATATGGGGGCCGATATAGGCGGAAACGTCGCTCGCATCGCAACCGGCAGCATCGCAAAGCGCCTGGCACGCCTTGGCGGAAATACGTGCAATCGTGCCCTTCCAACCGGAGTGCACCACGGCAAATCCGCCGGGGGCCACCAGCACCACGGGAACGCAGTCGGCAAAGCAGAGCAGCACGGGCACGTTATGCGCCGTGCAGACGATGGCATCACAGCCCTCGGCAATCTGCTCGCGAACGTCCTCAAGGTCATCGGCGCCGTTCGAGGTCACCGCAACGATATGATCACCATGGACCTGATTGGGAACGAGCAGGTTGTGCTCACACTCGGCGGCACCCATAGCCTCGAGCGCACGACAACGATTTTCTTGAACAGCAAAGGGGTCATCGCCAACATGCGAGCCCAAGTTGAGTGAGGAGTACGCATCTTCGGAAACGCCACCGGCGCGCTCGGTGAAGGCAAAGCGAACATCGGATGTCGCGCCCTCCACCAACGTAACTCCATCATGGTCGACACGCGAAACTTTGTCCGCACGTGCTGCCATACTAAAGCCTCCTAATAACACAAGTACCGCGGCATCGCCGCTACAGCCCGCGTTTATACGGCTGTCATACTTCTCTAAAAGGATACCTGCTGCGCTGGAGGCAATCGTAAAGGGAACGTAAAGAGATTGGAGGTTCTAGTTTACAAAGTCGAAATAAAAAGGGCGCGTCCATACGGACACGCCCCTGTGCACAACAATGCAAAGAACGACTTAGAAGCTACCGCGCTTCAGGAAGTCGGGAAGCTCGAACTGATCGTTGCCGAAGTTAGGAAGCTCGGTGCCACCGACGTTGCGGGTCGGAGCGGCCTGAGCCGGGCTCGTGGCAGGAGCGGTGCGCTGCGGCTCAGCGGAGGCAGCGGCCTTGCTCTGAGACTGCTGAGCAGCAAAGAGCTCGTCCTGACGGTTGACGTTGGAGTCGGAGAAGCCCGTAGCGATGACGGTGATACGCACCTGATCGCCCAGGGACTCGTCGACAACGGTACCGAAGATGATGTTGGCCTCGGGGTCGACGGCGTTGGCGACAACGTCGGCGGCGTCGCTGATCTCCTGGATGCCCAGGTCCTTGGAACCGGCGATGGAGAGCAGCACGCGCGTGGCACCATCGATGGAGCTCTCGAGCAGCGGGCTGGAGATGGCCTGCTGGGCAGCGTCGACGGCACGGGTATCCCCAGAAGAGGTACCGATACCCATCATGGCGGTACCGGCCTGCTTCATGATGGTCTTAACATCGGCGAAGTCCAGGTTGATGATACCGGGGACGGTGATGAGGTCGGTGATGCCCTGGGTGCCCTGGGAAAGGACGCCATCGGCAATCGCGAAGGCCTCGAGCATGGTGGTCTTCTTCTCGGCGATGTCGAGCAGCTTATCGTTAGGGATGACGATCATGGTGTCGACGCAATCGGAGAGGGTCTTAATGCCCTCCTCGGCGCTCTTCTTGCGCTTGCGGCCCTCGAAGGTGAAGGGCTTGGTCACGACGGCGACGGTCAGCGCACCGACCTCGTTCATCGCGATATCGGCAACGATGGGAGCAGCGCCGGTACCGGTGCCACCGCCCTCGCCGCAGGTGATGAACACCATGTCGGCGCCAGCGAGCGCCTCGGCAATGTCGTCGCGGGACTCATCGGCAGCCTTGCGGCCAACCTCGGGGTTGGCGCCGGCGCCCAGGCCGCGGGTAAGGTCGGTGCCGATGTGCACCTTGATATCGGCATCAGAGATCGCGAGTGCCTGAGCATCGGTGTTGATGGCAACAAACTCGACGCCGCGGATGCCCTCTTCGATCATTCGATTGACCGCGTTGGTACCGCCGCCGCCGACGCCGACCACCTTAATGACGGCAAGGTAGTTGTTGATCTCTGTCTCGTGCATGTCGGTCCTCCGAACAAAGGTTATAGCCATAGCATGGGTCGACCCCTGCGCACATTAACCTTCAGGTTGAAAGTAAATGCAAAGGTAAACCGTATTATGTTTGCACATTATGAACGTATCAGTCAAATAATTGACCGTGAAAACCAAACAAACCAGATAAACGGCGTGGTATGGCCCCTCAACAAAGCATCAACCAGCGCTATGAGGTCGGAGCGTTCCTAAATGTATAGTTACCCGGAGAGCGCACATTGATATACGTTACGCCCTCTACCTGCGAAAGCAGCTTGGTGACTACGCGCTCCTTCTTGACGATATCGTTCGAATCGCCCAGCGACACCTCAATGCCGTTATTGAGGTTTGCCGAGATGGCTTCGACCGAAGGCGTGGAAATATCCTTGACTTGTCCCAAGAACTCGCTCGAAAAACCACGCACATAATCCAAGCCAGCCTTAACGGCCTTGGAGCTCACCGCCTGGCCGGAAACCGGAGCGACATCTGCCGAGACATCAGTCAACAACACCGCGCCATAATGCTTAGCGAGCGCCAGCGCGGCATCGATTCCGGTCAGGGTATTTGAGCCCTGCCCCGTCGTGATGACGTTGCCCTGGTCATCCACTTCGACCGACGTAGACAGCGGGGCGATCCAGGTGTCATCATCCCCGATGGCCCAGGCAAGGTCATCGGAGCTGATATAGGCAATTGCGATGACCTTGCGCTCCATAGGCGTAATGATGAGCGTATGCGGGAACTGACGCTGGACATCCACGCCCGAGACCCACGGGTTCTGCTTGAGGTCCTCGGTAATCTGGTCGGGATCGACGTTAAAAAGCGACGTTCCCTCGGGCAAATCGATCAGCTGGATAGCATCGTGCTTCGTCACATGCTCGCTGCCTTGAATCTGAATATCAGTGGCGGTAAACAATCCAGAGTTGATCACCACGACGGCAACGACAACGAGTACGGCCAAGACGGCCAAAACGCCGCCCACGATTTTGCCTTTGCCTGTAACGACAGAAGCGGCGTCTGATGTTTTATTTGCCATCGCCCTAAGTGAAGACAACGGGTTGACGCCTTTTTTACCCGAAGGCTTCTTGGCGGTAGCCGGCACCGATGTCAGCGAGCGCGGTTTCGATGCGCCCAGCGTGCGACTCGGACGCGCCGCCTTAGTTCCTGTCGAGGGCTTAGGAGTTGCCATAGGACGGGCAGGCTTGGCGCCCATAACAGGCTTTGACGTCACCGAGGGACGCGAGGACTTTTTTGCGGCCGGACGATTACCGAGCTGCGAGCCGACAACCGAACGACTGGTCTGTCGAGCATGCCCGACAGACTTAGAGTGCGCGACGGTATTGCGTTGAGGTTTGGCAGGCGCGCCGGAACGCCCTCCGGCGCGGCGGAAGGTGGGTTTCGATGCTCTAGAAGCCGAGGAATTTAACTTCCGGTCTGAGCTCGATGCCATACGCCTCCCTCACCTTTCCGTGCACATGTCTGATAACCGCGGCAACGTCATCGGCCGAGGCGGTTCCGTTATTAACGATAAAATTAGCGTGTACGGGCGAAACTTCCGCGCCGCCAACCGAAAAACCCTTTAATCCACAATCCTCGATGAGCTTTCCCACGCTCGCATCGGGCGGGTTGCGAAATACCGACCCGCAGGATGCACAGCCCATGGGCTGTGTGCGCTTACGCCGCGTCAGGTACCGCTCCATACGTTCACGGATATCGGCCTTGGGCGCAGGTTTGAGCTTGAGCACGCATTCCAGAATGATCTCGTTACGCGGCAGGCTGCATTCACGGTAGCCCCAAGCGATCTCCGAGCCCGCATAATGCTTGATGCCGGAGCCCGGGTCAAACGTAACGACATCTTCGACCAGCGAGCCAATCCACTCGGTTCGCGTGCCGGCATTCATGGACACGGCGCCGCCAACGGAGCCGGGAATACCGACCGCAAACTCAAGGCCCGAAAGGCTACGCGACAGCGCGTCGTTGACTAGGCGAGCGAATATCACGCCCGCACCGACCGTCAGCGTACAACCGTCTTCGGCGACAACCGTACGCTGGAACTCGCGCCCCAACGAAATGACGGCGCCGCGATAGCCTGCATCGGCAACAAGCAGATTAGATCCCTTGCCGATAATGACCCACGGCACCTGCTCGCGATCGAGCACCGCCACGGCGCGACGCAAGGCATGATAGCTGTGACACGTCACAAAGAGGTCCGCCTTGCCGCCGATACGATAGCTCGTATGGCGCGCGAGGCGTTCATCCTCGATTACGTCCGTATCGATCATGCCCGAAAGCGCCATGACGGCGTTAAACAGACCCATGGGGTTTAAGCGTCTTTCTTGGCAGTCAGATACTCGATGAACTCGGGGCCGACCGTCGTGACGTCGCCGGCGCCCATGGTAAGCAGCAAATCGCCCTCGCCCACCATCTTCTCGAGCTCCTCATTGAGCTCAAGACGGCTCGAGCAGTACACGACCTCCTTACCGGGATGCTTGGCGCGCACGGTATCGGCAAGCATCTTGGACGTGACGCCCGGGATGGGCATCTCGCCGGCAGAGAACACGTCAATCAACAGCAGCTTGTCGGCATTGGCGAATGCGTCGGCAAAGTCATCGCACAGAGCCTGCAGGCGCGAATAGCGGTGCGGCTGGAACACGACGTCGACATGTTTGTAGCCCAGCGAAGAGGCAGCAGCGAGCGTCGCCTTGATCTCGGTGGGATGATGGCCGTAATCGTCAACCACCGTGATGCCGTCGATATCGCCCACGTGGGTAAAGCGACGGCGGACGCCTTCAAAACTCGAAAGTGCCTTAGCGGCGGCGTCGATATCGAGGCCTAGGACATGGGCGACGGTCAAGACGGCCGTGGCGTTGAGCATGTTGTGACGACCGGGGTTGCTCTTAATCTCGACAGCGTGCTCGGTGCCGTCCTCAAAGCGAACGATAAAGTCGCTCTGGATGCCCTTGACATCCGGATGCACGCAGACGATGTCGTTGGTCTCGGCAAAGCCATAGGAAAGCACATGACGGCCCGTCGACTTGGCAAGCTCGACCAGATGCGGATCCTCGCCACAGACGATGACCGTGCCGTCCTCGCCCACCAGACTCATAAACTTGGCGAAGGTGGCCTCGATCTCCTCGATACCCGAGTAATGATCGAGATGGTCGGCCTCGACGTTGGTCACGATGACCACATTGGGGTTAAGGAACAGGAAGGAGCTGTCGGACTCATCCGCCTCGGCGACAAAATAGTCGCCCGAGCCGTTCTTGCCGTTGGTATCGTAGCCCTCGACAATGCCACCGATCAGGAAGCTGGGGTCCAGACCCATGCGGTCGAGCATGGTGGCGCACATCGAAGAGGTCGTGGTCTTGCCGTGAGTACCGGCGACGGCGACGGTGGTGTAGCCGTGGCCCAGAGCCGAGAGCATCTTGGCGCGAGGCCACACGGGAATACCCAGCTCGCGCGCACGGACGAGCTCGGGGTTGGACTCGGGAATAGCGGTAGAGGCCACGACGACGTCGGGCTTAACCTCATCGATGGTGGCAGCCTCATGGCCCACATGCACCTTCACGCCGGCACGGGTAAGCTGGCGAATATAGCGAGACGTCTTAAGGTCGGAGCCGGTAACGACATAGCCGCGCTCGTGAAGGACGAGGGCGATGCCGCTCATGCCGGCGCCACCGATACCGATAAAATGGGCGCTCTTGAAATCGGGCGCGGAGGTTGCAGTCTGGGAATCAGCCATGTGCTCGTGTACTCCTTGCGTAAACACTGCCTGTAACCCGTCTACTGTACCGCACCTACCGCATCCGCGCGAGGGTGACCCGCGATATCCCGTCTAACTAACGCAATCCTTCTACCGCGTCCGCCAAAAGGACGGCAGCGCGGTCCTGGGCCAAACCGCGAGCCGCCTGACGCATGGCATCGCGCGCCTGCGCATCATCGATAAGATGCAGCAGCTCATCGGCAAACGCCTGGGTATCGATATCGGCATCGGCGCAGAGCACGCCAGCACCGGCATCGACCAGATAGCGGGCATTGGTGGTCTGGTGGTCGGCCGTGGCGTGCGGGTACGGCACGAGTACCGAGGGCACGGCAAGCGCGGCGATCTCGGCCACGCTCGAGGCACCGGAACGCGAGAGCACCAAATCGGCCGCAGCCAGCATATCGCCCATATTGTCGATGTAGGGCTGGACGCGATACCGCTTCGCCTCCTCGGGCGTCAGGGCAAGAGCGCGCTCGGTATCCTCAAAGTCATCGGCACCCGTCGAATGCAAAACATAAAGATTCTCGCGCGAGAGCAACTCGTTTTTAAGCGAAGCAACGCGCTCATTAAGATGTTGAGCACCAAGTGAGCCGCCAAACACCAGCAGGAGCGTGGCGTCCTCGGGCACGTCGAGAGCCCTGCGACCGCGAACCCGATCCCCCTCGATCACAGAACGGCGCACGGGGTTGCCGGTCATGAGCACATGGTCAGGATCGCCCTCGCGCTCAAACACGGAACGCGCTGCCGGCACCGAGATGCAAACGCGGGCGGCATGCGAACTCATCATCTTGTTAGCAAGGCCCGGGACGGAGTTCTGTTCGTGCAGCAGATACGGAATGCCCGCGTCCTTACACCAGCCCAAAAGCGGGACCTCGACATAGGCGCCAAAACCTATGGCGACATCGGGCTTGCGGGCTTTAGAAAAATGGCTGCCGAGCGTGCGCTTCGCCTTATAGACACGCCACAGCGAGCTCAATGCCGTCCAAGGACGAGAGCGGTCGAAGCCCGTAACCGTAATCGGCACAAAATCGAACCCTGCCTCGGGAACCAGACGACCCTCGAGCTTATGCAACTGACCCACAAACACAACGTGGTGGCCACGGTCACGTAGCTCCTCGGCCAAGGCGAGTGCGGGGTTGATATGTCCCGCCGTGCCGCCGGCTGCGATAGCAACGGTCATCTTATCGGTCATGGTAGTCCCTTCGTACGCGCGGCCCCTGGTCGTCGGTGCGCAAGCGCGCCGACGGGTCC
>USEF01000024.1 GCA_900553475.1 uncultured Collinsella sp.
TACTTCGGTACGCGAGCGACGGCTTGAACGGCAAGATGGGGTGCTTGCGACCCGCGCAGCGTCGAGCAGTTACGCGGTTTGGAAAACCGCGTAACGATCTAGTCGCGCGTCAGCTTACGGTGGATACGATGCGGCTGGGCTGCGTCCTCGCCAAGGCGCTCGATGCGGTTGGCCTGATAGGCCTCGAAGTTGCCCTCAAACCAATACCAGTTGCCCGGATTCTCGTCGGTGCCCTCCCACGCTAGAATGTGCGTGGCGACGCGGTCCAGGAACATACGGTCGTGGCTAATGACCACCGAGCAGCCCGGGAACTCGAGCAGCGCCGCTTCGAGCGAGGACAGCGTCTCGACGTCGAGGTCATTCGTGGGCTCGTCGAGAAGCAGCAGGTTGCCGCCCTGCTTGAGCGTAAGCGCCAAGTTCAGACTGTTGCGCTCGCCACCGGAGAGTACGCCGGCGCGCTTCTGCTGGTCCTGGCCTTTAAAGCCAAAGCTCGCCACATAAGCACGGCTCGGAACCTCGGTCTCACCGACCATCATGTGGTCCAGGCCATCCGAGACGACCTCCCACAGGTTCTTATCGGGGTCGATGCCGGAACGGTTCTGATCGACATAGGAGATCTTGACGGTCTCGCCCACCTCGAGCTCGCCCGAAGTCAGCGGCTCCAGGCCCACGATGGTCTTGAACAGCGTGGTTTTGCCCACACCGTTGGGGCCGATGACACCCACGATACCGTTGCGCGGCAGGGTGAACGATAGGTCGTCGATGAGCACACGGCCATCGAACTCCTTGTGCAGGTGATGAGCCTCGAGCACCTTGTTGCCCAGACGCGGGCCCACGGGGATGCGGATGTCGGTCCAGTCGAGCTTCTGGCTTGCGCGGGCCTCGGCCTCCATCTCCTCGTAACGAGCCAGACGGGCCTTGTTCTTGGCCTGGCGAGCCTTGGGCGAGCTGCGTACCCACTCGAGCTCGGCCTCCATGCGCTTGGCGAGCTTGGCGTCGCGGTTGCCCTGCGCCTCGATACGGGCGGCCTTGGTCTCCAGATACGTGGAGTAGTTGCCCTTGTAGGGATAAAGGTGACCGCGGTCGACCTCGCAGATCCACTCGGCAACGTTATCCAGGAAGTAGCGATCGTGCGTGACGGCAAGCACCGCGCCCTGGTAGTTGTGCAGGAAGTGCTCGAGCCACAGGATCGATTCGGCGTCCAGGTGGTTCGTGGGCTCGTCGAGCAGCAGCAGGTCGGGAGCCTCGAGCAGCAGCTTGCACAGGGCCACGCGACGGCGCTCGCCGCCGGAAAGTACGTTGACCGGCATGTCGGAATCGGGCAGCTGCAGGGCGTCCATGGCCTGGCCGAGCTTGGAATCGATATCCCAGCCGTCGGCGGCGTCGATCTCGTCCTGGAGCTTGCCCATCTCGGCCATGAGGGCGTCCATGTCGCAATCCGGGTCGCACATCTCCTCGCCGATCTTATTGAAGCGATCGACCTTGGCGATCATATCGCCAAACGCCATGCGCACGTTCTCGATGACGGTCTTGTCGTCGTCGAGCGGCGGCTCCTGCTGCAGGATGCCCACAGTGTAGCCGGGGGTGAGCCTGGCATCGCCGTTGGAGACCTCCTCGATGCCGGCCATAATCTTGAGCAGGGTCGACTTACCCATGCCGTTGGGACCCACGACGCCGATCTTGGCACCGGGGTAGAAGCTCAGGGTCACGTCGTCAAGGATCACCTTGTCGCCATGGGCCTTGCGAGCCTGATACATCTGGTAGATAAACTCCGCCATTTGCCTGTTCTATCCTTTCTACCTGCTGTTTCCCTATTCTTGATTCGCTTTAGTGGAAACGAAATGAGGGAACCAGCTCTGAAACGTAACGAAAAAGGGGCATGGTTGCCCACACCCCCTAATACTACCTGGGAAAAGTCCCCCGGAACATACTATGAACTGCGTACGCTAGTTTTCCGCAACCTTAACGAGCGGCTCGCTGCGATTTGCGCCACAACAGATACGAGTAGACGTAGACGGCTCCAACCGAACCAAACGCCAGAACCGCAATCACCGCGGCGACGACTTCACTCGAAAGCACGCTGCCTGCCACGCCCATCACAATCAGGCCAATACCCAGCACCATAAAGCAGGCGCCGCCAAAACGCTGAGTACGGCGCCAGTTCTCGGGATCGGCAAGCGCCCAAGGTGTCTTGATACCGAGCGTATAGTTCTGCTTCACACGCGGCAAGTAGTTGCCTACGCCGATGAACAGCAAACCGACAACACCGGAAATCAGCACGTTAACCGAACCGACCGACGGCACCACGCCCCAGACCGTAAGCTCTCCCAGCCAGCTTATGGCGCACATGAACAAGGTGAAGGCGATTACGAAGCCCTGGTAGAACTTGCCCGAGGTTCGATATGCCTCACCTTTGGGGTCGATGCGCGGCACCACGCAGAACATTGCGAGAAGCGCCAGAGGCAGCACGCCGAGCGCGGAGGCCATCCAGCTAGGGCCCCAACCGTCGACGGCGCCGTTCGCGCCCCAGTGCGTGGGAATCTGCGCAGGCAAGCTCGGCATCACCATGAGGTGCGCTACGACATTGGCGACGCACAGAGCGACCAGCGCAATCCACACGCGCGACGATACCCCCGTGGGGTGAATGCCCTTGTTTTCGTTATTCATCCTTATCACCTTCCGTGTTTGTAAAGCCCATAAACCAGCCAATCAAATCCTGCATGACGGTGGTGTTTAAGCTGTATACGATGTTTTGGCCATGGCGCTCGTCGGTCACCAACCCGGCGTTTTTGAGCGTCGCCAAGTGATGGCTCAGCGACGGCTTACTGATATCGAAATGCTCGGCAAGCTCCCCCGCCGTGCAATTGCCCTCGCGCAGCAACTCCAAAATGCGCCGTCGCGTTGGATCGGCAAGCGCCTTAAAACCCTCTCCCGGCATAAGACCTCCTCTCATCATCTCTCATGACGCGCACACTATACTCGATATTTAGATGTTTGTCTAACTATCTAATCTTGTACTCAAAAAAATAGCCGCCTCCGCGTAATGCGAAGACGGCCACTTCTCACGCTACAAACGTGTTTTAGAGTTGGCCAACCCGCTGCAACGGGTGCCATCTGCTTCAATCTTATGCGAACCCCGATCCCATTTCAACAAGCCCAAGGGCTCAAATGGAATCGCGATAACACCTATAATGGCGATAGCTAAAACACGATTCGCTTCCCCATCGGAGGATGTCTATGACCGAAACCGCTGCCGCTCTCGTCGAGACACGCGACACCAAGCTCGAGATCATCATGGGCCGCGAGGCACTCGATAAGCTCGCCGATGCTACGGTGTTGGTGCTCGGCTGCGGAGGCGTGGGCTCCAACTGCTGCGAGGCACTCGCCCGCGGCGGCATTGGTCATTTCGTCATTCTGGACAAGGACATCGTCGCGCCCAGCAATATCAATCGCCAGGCTATCGCCTTTCACAGCACCATCGGCAAGCGCAAGGTCGATGTTATGGAAGCCATGATCCACGACATCAATCCCACCGCCACCGTTATCAAACGCACCGAATACCTGCTGAGCGACAACATCGACGAGTTCTTCGCGAGCGTTTTGGAGCAGACGGACGGCAAGCTCGACTACGTCGTCGACGCCATCGACACCATCTCGGCCAAGCTCACCATTGCCAAATATGCTCAGGACCACGACATTCGTTTGGTTAGCTCCATGGGCGGGGCCAACAAGCTCCATCCCGAGTGCCTCCGCTTTGCCGACATTTTCGACACGGTACGCGACCCCATGAGCCGCATCATGCGCAAAGAATGTAAGAAGCGCGGAATCAAGAGTCTGCACGTGCTGTTTAGCTGCGAGGAATCGGTTAAGACCCAACCCCGCGACCCGTCCAACATCCACGAGCGTACCGAGTTGGGTACCGCTAGTTTTATGCCGCCCATCATGGGTCAGATGATTGCCGGCGAGGTTATCCGCCAGATCAGTGGACGCGGCACCGAGCGTGTGCGCGCCGACGGCCAACGCCTGGACTAGCAGGATGTCCTGCGATGGAACCGCAATTCTTTGACACGCATTGTCATCTTGATTTGATGCTCGGCCCCGATGCTGCAGCCAGTGAGTCGGCGGCGTCGGGTCTGGGGCTCTTTGACTGCGGGGTCGACCCACGCGACTTTTCGGCCGCAAACGAGCGCGCCCGTCGCCTACCAGGCATCATCGCTGGCGTTGGGCTCCACCCCTGGTGGCTCGCCGACGGCCGCTGCGGTCCTGCCGAAGTCGATCTGCTTTGCGAAGTTGCTGCCCAAGAGCGCTACATCGGCGAGGTGGGACTCGACTTTTCCGCACGCTTTGCCGGAAGTGAGCCGCTACAAATACAGGCATTTGACCGGCTCTGCGATACACTCGTGCAGCATCCTCTTACCGGGCGCGTGATATCAATTCACGCCGTTCGTTCGGCAGGAGCCGTACTGGACGTCCTCGAATCGCATGGACTACTCATCCCAAACCCCGACTCCCCCGTTATCATCTTCCACTGGTTTAGCGGCACTTCGGACGAACTCGTCCGCGCGCGTGATGCGGACTGTTATTTTTCCGTCAACCAGCGCATGCTCGCCACCAAACGTGGACGCGAATACGCCCGACAGATTCCACTCGACCGTCTACTGCTCGAGACCGATGCGCCAGCCGAGCCAAACACAGAAACAAGCGCACAGTCGCTCATCAGATCGCTCACAAGGACCTCGATGCGCATTGCCTCACTCAAAAACTGTGACGCTAAGCACATTGAGTCGGCAGTTTTAGCAAATGCGCGCTCTGTATTTGACCTTCGCTAACCCCTGTGGGCAAAAAATGTCAAATATGAGTACTGTTGCAAATCCAGTAACATTATTTTACGGCAAAATAGTGCCTTGATAATGTACAGCCATCCATTATCAAGGCACTTTAAGGTGGTTAAAGTCATTTTTAGCAGGTTTTAATCGCTCGCAGACACCCAACTAGGCCCTCAAAAGCTTAATTTCGCTGTTACTAAATTAGTGACAGTACTCATATTTAGCATTTTTTGTCCATGGAGTCCCAGGGAGGCGACAATTCGACTCCCCGGGACTGCTCACCTATTCGGAAATCGGCACTCCATGGCCCCAGGAGCCTTCCATGCCGCACACGGTCGAGGCAAACCCGGCAGCAAAGTCGAGTGCACGCTCGATGGCCTCGGCACCATCCTCGCCACGCTTGGCGGAATCGAGATAACACATCAGGAACGAAGCCAGGAACGAGTCGCCCGCACCCATGGTGTCCTTCAAATCCGTTACCGGTTTAGCCAGTTGGCGGTAATAACGATCGCCATCATAGGCAATGCAGCCCTCAGCGCCAGCCGTTGCCGATACGAAACGCGGACCTAGACCCCTCACCCATGCCAGACGCTCGCGAATCTCATCCTCGCTCGCGGCGTCTGCCGCGCTAAAGAATGCGAAGTCAACGTAGGGAGCAATCTGCTCGTAGTACTCGTCGGTCGAATCGTCCGAGAAGTCAAACGAAACCGTGATGCCCGCGGCCTTCAACTTGGGAAGTTCGCGCTCGGTAAAGCAATAGTTGCCCGAGTGGACTACGTCGAACTGCTTCATGTACGCAAGGTCAAAGCGATCGAGCACATAGCGAGTATCACCACGGATGCCACCCTCATTGGAGCCAAGGAAAACACGGTCGCCGTTAACGACGGTCACGCGCGCAGCACCATTCTCACCGATGAGCTGCTTGCATTTGGCTAGTTCAACGTCCTCATCCTCAAGACTCGCAATCACGTGCTCGGCAGCAGCGTCATTACCAAAGATGCCCATATACGCGGAGCGCGCGGCTCCGCATTTCTTGGCATACACGGCAAAGTTCACCGCATTGCCACCCGGATACATCGTGCGAATATGCTCGTAGCGGTCGACGACGTTGTCGCCAAACCCCAGTGCGCTCACGTTAAATGCCATAGCGCGCCCCTCTCTTATGCCAGCGGAACCACTGTTGTGACAACAATGCCGCCCAGAATCTACGCGAGTTCCAGCAGGTCCGGCAGCTGGTCGATAATCTTGTCCGCGGCATCCTGGCTAAAGCCAAAGCGCTCCTCGCGCTTGGCAATGACCGTCAGGCCGGCTCGCTTACCCGCGGTAATGCCCGGAACGGAATCCTCAACGCAGCAGCAGCGATTCGCGGGCAGCCCCAGCAGGTCCAGCGCATGTAGGTAGATGTCGGGCTCGGGCTTGCTCTCCTTAAACTGCTCGCCGCTCACCACATACTCAAAGGCATCAGACAGCCCGCATGCGTTGAGCACTTCCTCGATGCTAACCATGGGAGACGAGCTGGCAAGCGCCACGCGAACGCCACGGCGCGGCAGCTCTCGAATCGTATCCACGGCGCCTGGGTTAATCAAAGCCTGATAGTCACGCGGACGCTTATGCGCCCACTCGTCCCAACGGGCCAACGCTTCCTCGCCAGTGAAGTGCCCCTTACCGGCGCGCTCAAACCAATCGACCAGCATATGCAGGAAGAACTGATGCGAGGTACCGACCTGCCCATTCAACTCCTCTTGAGTCAGATTAAGCCCAAGCTCCTTGGCAAACGCGGCAGTCTCGCCCAAGTAGTAATACTCGGTATCGACAATGACGCCGTCCATGTCAAAGATAACGGCGTCGAACGGAAATGCGGACACGGCACCCTCCCTAACAAAAGGACGCCCGCAAGCAGGCGCCCGAGCCATGCATTAATCGGCGATTCTAACCCAGCAGCTTATCCAGCGTCACCGCAATGCCATCTTCGTTGTTATCGGCGGTCACCATCTGGGCTACAGCCTTAACCTCTTCGACGGCGTTACCCATGGCAACACCGGTGCCGGCCCACTCAATCATGGACTTGTCGTTCTGGCCGTCGCCAAACGATACGACCTCACTGGCATCGATGCCGAGCTTGGGCAGGGCACCCTCGAGTGCGCGGGCCTTGTCGATACCGGGCGCCGTGTACTCAAAGTACCAGTCGGCCGTAAACATGCCCGAAAGCGTCTGCTTAAAGGGCGCATACATCTCCTCGTAATGCGCCTGCAGGTAGGCCGGATCGCCCGCCGTCAGCAGCTTGTCCACGGGATAAGCATCAGCGACCTCATGCAGGCTCTCCACCTCGCGAATCTTAAGATCGCACGCGTCGCGCTCATACTTGACGATATTCTTCTGCGAGCCGTCAGGCAGCGTGATCATGCAATGGTACGAGTCCTCGACGTGCAAATCGCGACCGAGCGAAATCATAGGGATCACGTCAAAATTACGCAGGTGATCAATCAGGCGATGCAATTCGTCGGCAGGCATAGCCTGATCGAACAGCACCTCGTCGGTCTGGGCATCGACGACGTGTGCGCCGTTAAAGGCCACCAGCAGACCGTCATGGTTTTGAAGGTCGAGCTCTTGCGCCAAGGCGTGCAGCCCCCATGCGGGACGGCCCGAAGCCAAAATGAGCTTAATGCCCGACTCCTGCGCCGCGAGCAGCTTCTCGCGCGTACGCGGGCTAATCACTTTCTGATCGTTGGTGAGCGTACCGTCGATATCCATCGCGATGGCTTTGATTGCCATATATGCCTCCCTGTCATTGAACAACCTTGTCTGAGCCATCATACAGAACACCCATCGCGACTCCGTTTACAACGGGCAAAAAGTCATATTGTCTCGAACATGAACAGCGTGTGGTCGTGAAGCTTTATCGCTCAGGTCAAATACGTCTGCTAGCGACGCTCATCCGTCGGTGCGCCCTCGACGATCGCGATGCCCGCCGATGCACCTAACGCGCTGGCGCCGGCCTCGATGAATGCGCAGGCCTCTTCGTAATTATGGATACCGCCCGCCGCCTTGATTGCCACGGCATCGCCGAGCACCTCGTGCATCAGCCGCACGTCCTCGAGCTTAGCACCGCCAAAGCTTCTGCCGGTCGATGTCTTAAGGAATCCCGGCTTGGCCTCCAGCGCGATCTCGCATACACGGCGCTTGGCGGCGTCGTCGCCGTCCAGCTTGCACATCTCGACGATTACCTTGTCAGTGATGCCATGCGCGCGACAAAAATCAGCAATGGTAGTCATCTCGCGCTCGATGGCATCAAAATCGCGGTTCTCGATCGACCTCTGATTCAAAACGTAGTCAATCTCGGTAAAGCCACACGCAGCGTATTCCTCAAACCTCGCAAGCTTCTCCTCGAGCGCCATAGTGCCCTGGGGAAAGTCGATAGCGCCGGCAAGGATGATGTCAGAGTCCTCGAGCATGGCGCGGCCCGTCTCGTACTCCTGCAGGTTCGCAAATACGCAGCGAAAGTTGTACTTTAACGCCTTCTCGACATATTGCTCAAACGTGTCCTCGGGGGCATCGATATAGTCGATGTATTTGTTGATGGGTTTGGCAAGCGTCATGCTGGGCCTCCTTGTTCAGGACTGACAACCGATTCGTGGTTTCACGCGAAAAACCACGTTCAATGTACGCCCGGCATGCAAGGACAGCGTCCGCATTCCGACAAGTGGTATGAAATTAGCTTTAAACGTATATTTACAGACAGCGAATGGCACCGCACGCGGATGCCGACAGCAAGACATCCCCCTCCTCAATACACCCTCATGCCCCTTTACTGTTTGCGACCAGAAATGATGAGCTGCACAACGTCGTTAGCGGTCGAATTCGACCTCTGACGACGTCACGCGACCCATCGTATCTGGCCGACAACAGAAAAGGGGCCCGTATCTGTTGGGATACGGGCCCCTTTCGGCCATGACCTATCTCAGCAACAAAGACTACTGCGGTGAGCGCGGTAGAACTCGATCGCACCATCTTATCCGAGCCGGGACACGCTTGCATAGCGTGGCGCGTGACGGTTGCAAAACCACCCCATTTGAAACAAAGGCAAAAAAGTACTTGCAAAGACGCGTTCCGACATATAAGTTGAAAAAAGACCGCCGTTGCGGTTTTAAGTAGATCGAGCATATGAAGTTTCAGTTTTTAGCGTGTAAGAGAAAGAAGATCGGCAAAGTACAGCCCCAAACGCAATGACAACTTAATGAGGTAACTGCCACATGTGAGGCACCCGGGGCATTGCTGTCTCGATTTTGAGCACGATGCCTTCCGCCTTGCATGGGCCGTTCCATCCCGCCCCTGCAGCAACTGCCTCACGGGCTCATTGAAAACCGCATAGCACCCCAACGTCAGCACATCACCCACGGCAAGCACATCACTCACGACAACCAACACATCAACAAACAGCACGAACATCAACCGATTGGAGAAGCTATGACAAACCACCGCGCTGAAGACGGCGGTAAGAAAAGCATTCTGGATGCCCGAATTGAGCGAGCATATGCAAACGAATATGACGCCGCCTTTGCCGCCGCGACCATCAAGAACTACGCGTCGCTACCGCTCGCGACGATCTTGGCCGACCACCCTCAACTGCCGAAGCGCTGCACAAAGATCATGGGCGACCCCGACATTCGCAAGCTGACAGACCCCTATGCCCCAAAACGCGACAACGATTCGTGCGTCCTTACCGTAGGCTGCCTAGCCCATATGCTTACGGCGCTCGACACGAAACTCAAGCTCGAATGGGAACCCGACGAGCGTCATGAACTCGAAAGCAAGCGGAACACCCTGCGCACCGCACTGTTCCTTCCGTTGGACGGCCTCAAGCGCTGCAACGTCGAGCTCAATACACAGGCGCGGCAAAAGCCCGGGACCACGGGGCAGAAAACTCCAAGACCCCATGCGGCCATCGTCGACCGCAACCGATATAACCGCATGACCGCGCACTTTTCCGCCGAGGGAGCGGCCATAAGGACGCTGATCGACCTGCTGTGCCTCCTGAGCATCAACGAGCTATTTGAGGGCTATCTCGCCCTTGTTCCCGCGACGGCACCCAAGTCGGTAGCAAAGATCATCGAGACCTGCAGACGCCAGTTTGAGCGCCATCGCAATGGCAACGAGATGAACGCCAGCATCGCGCAGTACTACGCGGCTCATTACAAAAATGACGGATGTGCCCCTGTCGAGCATCAGCTGCGGCTCGCCTACACCACGCCCGCCGCAACGCTCCATCGCTTTGGAGCCCTCGGCGCTTGCGAGCCGCACGAACAGGCAGCCTGTCCCACAACCGAGCTCGATCTCAGGCTTGGACGAACCCTGTAGCCCGCCAGCCCCTCCGCGGGCAACAATCCTATTCCACAACACAACCAACAGAAAGGAGTCCTCATGGACACCAATCATTCCCCCATCATCAGCCCCCTCACCATGCGTGAATCCGCCCGAGGTATCACGCTCACCAGCATTTACGATGAGATGCTCGCCCGTCGCGAGCTCTCCGTCATGGGAAACATCGAAACCCCGATGGCCCACGACCTATGCCAGCAGATCCGCCTGCTAGATGCCACCGACCCCAGCCGCCCCATCACCATATTTGTCGCCAGCGCTGGCGGAAGCGTGCGATCGGGTCTTGCGATCTATGACGCCATGCGCCTCGCATCGTGCCCCATCCGCACCGTCTGCCTGGAATTCGCCGCGTCCATGGGCGCCGTGATCTTTATGGGCGGCGACAATCGCCGTATGGCGCCCCATGCAGAGCTCATGATTCACGACCCGCTGATCCCCCAGGGGGCAGGCGGCTCGGCACTTGCGCTGCAGGAAACCAGCCGGCGTCTTATGCAGACCCGCAAGACCCTCACGCAAATCCTCTCGGACCGCAGCGGCCTCACGCCCAAGCGCATCCAGTCCCTCACTGCAAAAGACACCTACCTTTCGGCCGAGCGCGCCGTCGAGCTCGGCTTTGCCCACGAAATCCTCTCGACCACCAAGGAGGTCGCCCATGTCTAACCTCACCAGCCGCCTCGCCGCATCTGAGTCCGCATCGTCCACCATCCTCGCCAAGGATCGAACGCTTTCCTGCGACACCCGCCAAACGGGACTCAACAACAACGCACTTGTGATCGGCCCCTCGGGAGCCGGCAAGACCCGAAACGTCCTCAAGCCCAACCTGCTGCAAATGAACGCAAGCTACATCGTGCTCGACACCAAAGGCACGCTCTGTCGCGAAGTGGGACCCGTGCTGGCAGCCCACGGCTACCGCGTGCAATGTCTCAACTTCGCCGACCTCAACACCGTCCCGGCCCTTGCGCCCGGCATCGAGCGCTGCGGCTACAACCCCCTGAGGCACATTCGCCGCAAGGCGGACGGCAGGCCCAACCAGCAGGACATCCTCTCGGTGGCAAAGGCCATCTGCCCCATCGAGGACAACAACCAGCCTTTTTGGGATCATGCGGCGGCAAACCTGCTGTCGTGTCTTATCGCCTACGTCACCGAACAGCTACCCGCCGACGAGCAGACGATCAGCTCGGTCATCAAGCTGATCGAGCACCTGCAGGACGGTGCCACGGGTCGATTGTTTGACGACCTGATCACGACCGACCCCCAAAGCTATGCCCTCTCGCTATGGCGGCGCTACGCCATTACGCAAAATGCCGAGCGCATGCACGCGAGCATCGTCGGCATCCTTGCCGAAAAGGTCATGTGTCTGGGATTCGACGGTGCGGCACAGCTCTATCGTGAGTGCCATCAGGTGGACTTCGCTTCCATGGGACACACCCCCTGCGCCCTGTTTGTAACCGTGAGCGATATTGACCGCAATCTCGATCCGCTGACCGGCCTCTTTATTTCGCAGGCGTTTATGGGCCTCATTCGTGAGGCCGATAGGCAGCCCGACGGCAGCCTGCCCGTGCCCGTGCGCTTTATGCTCGATGACTTCGCAAATCTGCAGATCCCCCAGATGGACAACGTGCTCTCGATTATCCGAAGCCGCAACATCTGGGCAACGCTGCTGCTGCAGTCGACCAACCAGCTCGATGCGCTCTATGGCGAGGCACGCGCACGCTCCATCATGGGCAACTGTGACACGCATCTGGTGCTGGCGTTCCAGGATCCCGAGAGTGCCCGGGTGTTTTCCGACCGCGCCGACGCGCTGCCCAGCACGCTCATGGCGACGCCGATCGATCGCTCGTGGCTCTTTGTACGCGGTCGCACTCCCGAACAGGTCGAGCGCTTTAGGCTCGAAGACCATCCGCTCTACGGGGAGCTGCCCGAGGCGCAGCGAGGCCATGCGGAGGCCGAGATCTAGGCGCAGGGTTCTCGCAGCGCGCGACGCCCCGGCGATGCTCCACAAAGGCCGTGCGCCCCGGGACCACGGCAAAGCAAAGGGGCCCGCATCCGATAGGATACGGGCCCCTGACTATAAGGCGCGATGCGTTAACAGCAGCGACTACTTGCGATGCGCGCGATAGAACTCGATGAGCGCCTGGGTCGAAGCGTCCTGCTCGGCCTTGGCGGCATCGTCGTGGAAGGCAGGGGTGATCTGCTTGGCAAGCTGCTTGCCCAGCTCAACGCCCCACTGGTCGTAGGAGTCGATGCCCCAGACCGTGCCCTCGACAAACGTGATGTGCTCGTACAGTGCGATGAGCTCGCCGAGCGCGAACGGGGTCAGCGTGTCGCCGAAGATCGAGGTCGTCGGGCGGTTGCCCTCAAAGCAACGGGCCGGGACGATCTGCTCGGGCGTGCCCTCGGCACGAACCTCGTCGGCCGTCTTACCAAAGGCGAGCGCCTTGGTCTGGGCCAGGAAGTTGCCCAGGAACAGCTCATGCACGTCCTGACCGCTATCGGTCGCAGGGTTGGCGGTATTGGCAAAGGCGATGAAATCGGCCGGAACCACCACAGTGCCCTGGTGCAGCAGCTGGTAGAAGGCATGCTGACCGTTGGTGCCGGGCTCGCCCCAGAAGATCTCGCCGGTATCGGAGGTCACAGGGCTGCCGTCCCAGCGGACGTGCTTGCCGTTGGACTCCATGGTGAGCTGCTGCAGGTAGGCCGGGAAACGGTGCAGGTACTGGCAGTACGGCAGTACGGCGTGGCTCTTGGAACCGAAGAAGTTGACGTACCAGACATTGAGCAGGCCCATCAGCGCGACGGCGTTGTTCTCGAGCGGGGTGTTGCAGAAGTACTCGTCGATGGCGTGGAAGCCCTCGAGGAACTGCTGGAAGCGCTCGGGGCCGAGCACGACGATCAGCGACAGGCCCACGGCGGAGTCAACGGAATAGCGGCCGCCAACCCAGTTCCAGAAACCGAAGGCGTTGGCAGGGTCGATGCCGAAGGCCTCGACCTTCTCGAGTGCGGTGGAGACGGCGACGAAGTGCTTTGTCACGGCCTCGGCGTTCTGCTCATCGGAGCCGTCGATGGCACCCTGAGCCTTGAGCTGTTCGAGCATCCAGGTCTTGACCTCGCGGGCGTTGGTGAGGGTCTCGAGCGTGGTGAAGGTCTTGGAGACGATGATCACGAGCGTGGTCTCGGGGTCCAGGCCCTTGAGCTTCTCTGCCTGATCGTTGGGGTCGATGTTGGAGATGTAGCGGCAGTCGATACCGGCGTCGGCATAGGGACGCAGAGCCTCGTAGGCCATGACCGGGCCCAGGTCGGAGCCGCCGATGCCGATGTTGACGACGGTCTCGATCTTCTTGCCGGTCACGCCGGTCCACTTGCCGGAACGCACTTCGTCGGCGAAGGCGTAGATGCGGTCAAGCACCTCGCGCACGTCCTTGACGGTGTCCTGACCGTCGACGATGTACTTGCCCTCGTCCTCGACCGGGCGGCGCAGCGCGGTGTGCAGCACGGCGCGGTCCTCGGTGTTGTTGATGTGCACGCCGGTGTACATCGCCTTGGTGCGCTCGTCGAGCTTGACGGCCTTGGCGAGGTCGGCGAACAGCTGGAGGGTCTCCGGCTTGATCAGGTTCTTGGACAGGTCGAAGTGCAGGTCGCCGGCGTCGAACGACAGCTTGTCGACACGCTCGGCGTCATCGGCGAACCACTGCTTGAGGCTGACGCCCTCGGCCTGCAGCTCGTCATAGTGCTTCTGCAGCGCGGCCCACTCGGGGGTCTTGGTGGCGTCAACTGGCGGATTGATGGCCATGGTATTGGTCCTTTCATCATCACTGTACGCCGGAGTCGGCTCTCCAATGCTGGCGGGCCACACCGGTTACTTCGCTTACCAAGATACTCACAAAAGCGGACAGAAACAAACAAAAAATACCCAAGATGAACAACCGTGACCGACACGACATGCCCGCGCACGACATGCCAGCCGAACTTGCATAAATCCACGGCATACAGTAAAGTCTCATTCTTGTGCGCAGGTTCATCAACGAATCGGCAGCATGCCACTTTAGCTCAGTCGGTAGAGCGGCTCACTCGTAATGAGCAGGTCGACAGTTCGATTCTGTCAAGTGGCTCCATACCCC
>USEF01000025.1 GCA_900553475.1 uncultured Collinsella sp.
CTTAAGTCCTGTGTCGATAGCAGTACGGTCGGAGTTCTGCAGCACCTCCAGGTTGTAACCACAGCTTCGGACCGCCGGTTCGATGAGGTCGAAATGGATCGGCGACATCTGCGGGCAGAGGATCGTGTAGTTTTTCTTCATTTCCTTCGTGAAATAAACACGGCTGTATGCGCTGGAAACGATCGGTTTATGGTAGTGGCGCATCTCGCGCACGCGGATCGCGGCGATTAAGGAGCGCACACGGATACGTGCGGCGCCGAGGTTGTTGACCTCGTCGATCTTGAGCAGCGTATAAATTTTGCCAGAGCGGGTCAGAATATCATTGACCTGATCCGTAGTAACTGCATCCAGACCGCATCCGAAGGAGTTGAGCTGGATCAGGTCCAGATCGTTGCGCATCGTCACAAAACGGGCGACGGCGTACAGGCGGCTGTGGTACATCCACTGGTCGACGACGCGGATGGGGCGCTCGGGCTTCACGAGATGCGCGAGCGAATCCTCGGTAAAGACCGCAAAGCCAAAGCTCGAAATAAGCTCGGGCAGGGCGTGGTTGATCTCGGGGTCGTTATGGTAAGGACGGCCGGCGAGTACGATGCCATGGCCGCCGTGGTCCTCGACCCACTTAAGAGCCTCCTCGCCCATAGTCTGGATGTCCTCGTGGAAACGCGCATCGGCCTCAAAGGCAGCGTTGACGGCGGCATCGACCTCGGAGCGCGTGATTTTAGGACCGCGCACGCGACCGCGACCGGCCTCAGCATCGGCCACACGGTCGACGGCGAGCACCTGGTACAGGCGGCGCTTGAGCTCGGTCTTGTCGTGATACGGCACAAACGGATACAGGAACTCGATGTTCTGCTCGCGGATCTCGTCAATATTGAGCGCCAGCGCCGTGGGGTAGCTCATGACGATGGGGCAGTTATAGCAGTTGCCAGCCGTCGGATCCTCCTTGCGCTCCCAACGCACGCACGGCATCCAGATGAAGTCGACATCGCGGTCGATAAGGTTCATCACATGGCCGTGGCTCATCTTTGCCGGGTAGCACACGCTCTCGGACGGCATGGACTCGATGCCCGCCTGGTAGGTCTTTTTGCTCGACTGGTCGGACAGCTGCACGCTAAAGCCCAGGCGCGTAAAGAATGCATGCCAGAAGGGGTAGTTCTCGTACATGTTGAGCGCGCGCGGGATGCCGACGGTGCCGCGCGGGGCCTCGTCGGGGCTCAGCACCTCGCGGTTAAACAGCAACTCGTTTTTCTTTTTGAAGAGGTTGGGGGCCTCGGTCTTTTGCTTTTTGTGGCCGGCGCCCTTCTCGCAGCGGTTGCCGGTAATGAAGCGCCTGCCGCCGCCAAAGTCGTTGACGGTAAGCTGGCAGTTGTTAGAGCAACGACCGCAGCGGACATGCTTTTGCGTCACGGTGAGGTGTGCGATGTCCTCGGCCGAGAGGATGGTCGAGGTGCCGTCGGCGCCGGCGCGATCGCGGGCGAGCAAGGCCGCACCGTAGGCGCCCATGCAGCCGGCGATGTCGGGACGCACGGCATGAACGCCGGTGAGCTGCTCAAACGCGCGCAGCGTCGCATCGGACATAAAGGTGCCGCCCTGGACGATCACCTGGCTGCCGATCTCCTTGGGGTCGCGCAGCTTAATGACCTTGAACAGGGCGTTCTTGATGACGGAATAGGACAGGCCGGCCGCAATGTCGCCCACCGTGGCGCCTTCCTTTTGCGCCTGCTTGACGCGCGAGTTCATAAAGACCGTGCAGCGGCTGCCCAGGTCGACCGGGGCCTTGGCATGGATGGCAGCGTTTGCGAACGCGCGCACGTCCATATTCATAGAGACGGCGAAGCTCTCGATAAAGCTACCGCAACCCGACGAGCAGGCCTCGTTGAGCATGATGTGCTCGATCACGCCGTCCTTGACGCGCAGGCACTTCATGTCCTGGCCGCCAATGTCCAGAATGAACTCGACGCCGGGCAGGAACGCCTTGGCGCCGCGCAGATGCGCGACGGTCTCGATCTCGCCGGAGTCGGCCTTGAGGGCCTCGATGAGCAGCGCCTCGCCGTAGCCCGTGGTAGTCACGTGGCCGATGGTGCAACCGGCGGGAATGTGGTTGTAGAAATCGGCCATGATGACCTTGGCCGTGCCCAGGATGTCGCCGTTGTTGTTGCCGTACCAGGTGTGCAGCAGCTGACCGTCCTCGCCCACGAGCGCGGCCTTCATGGTGGTGGAACCGGCGTCGATACCGATGAACACGCGGCCGGTGTAGCCTTCGAGCTTGCCCTTGGGGACGACTTCCTGGTCGTGGCGGGTTTTGAACTCGGCGAAGTCCTCGTCGGTGGCAAAGAGCGGATCCAGGCGCTCGACCTCGGCACCCTGTGTGTCGCCTAAGCTGTCGATGGCCTCGATGAGCTGCGGGAACGTGCTGAGCTTGTTGGACTCGTGCGCCATGGCGGCGCCGCTCGCCACAAACAGGTGGGCGTTTTGGGGCACGATACGGTGTTCCTCGTCCAGGTTGAGCGTGAGGTAGAAGCGGTGGCGCAGCTCGGAGAGATACTGCAGCGGACCGCCCAGGAAGGCGACGTTGCCGCGGATGGGACGGCCGCACGCCAGGCCCGAGATGGTCTGGGTCACGACAGCCTGGAAGATGGAAGCGGCGACGTCCTCGGGACGGGCGCCTTCGTTGAGCAGCGGCTGCACGTCGGTCTTGGCAAAAACGCCGCAGCGGCTGGCGATGGGATAGATGGTGGTGGCGTTGGCCGCGAGTTCGTTAAGGCCGCTGGCGTCGGTGTGCAGCAGAGTGGCCATCTGGTCGATGAAGGCGCCCGTGCCGCCGGCGCAGGTGCCGTTCATGCGCTGCTCGATGCCGTTGTCGAAGTAGATGATCTTGGCGTCCTCGCCGCCCAGCTCGATGGCAACATCGGTGGCCGGGATGAGGGTCTCGACGGCACGCTTGCTGGCGATGACCTCCTGGACAAACTCCAGGTCGAGCCACTGGGACAGCAGCAGGCCGCCCGAGCCGGTAATGGCGCAGGTCATTTGGGCCGTCGGCAGCACGGTCGCGGCACCCTCGAACAGGTCGCGGGCGCAAGCGCGGACGTCGGTGTGGTGACGCTGGTACTTGGCGTAGACAATCTGGTTGTCGTCGTTGAGCACAGCGAGCTTAACGGTGGTGGAGCCCACGTCGATGCCCAGGTGCAGGTTGCCGCGGGCGGCCTCGGGGTTGAAGATCGCGCCTTCGGGGGCCTGGGCGGTGGCGGCTAGGGGCTCAGCGGCGGTGGCGGGCTCGCTAGCGACGGACGTCTCCCCTGCCGTTTTCTTGGCATCGGCAACTGCCTCAGCAACTTTCTCGGCAGCCGCGGTCGCGGCCTTCTGCGCGGCGTCCACCACGGCGGGCGCGGCCTCGCGTGCGGCAGCGACCACACGGTCTTTAATGCCCTCGACGAGTTTGCTCATTGTCTCTCCTCTTAGTTGTTGGACTCGACGGTTGCGGTGGTGTCGACCGCGTCCTCGAGCTGCAGATTCAATAGCTTCATGCCGTATTCCGGCACGTTGATATCGATGGGTTGGCCATACAGGTCGCCGGGGCGCACAAAGGCGATAACCGTCATAATGCGCGCCATGGTCTCGGGCGATTCGGTGAGCCCACGCTCAAACCAACGCTGAATCAGGCCGACCTCGGCACTCACGACGTAGGTGACGTAGTAGTCAAAGAAGGTGCCCAGCGCCAAGCCCAAAATGCCCGTCTGTGCACGCGGCACCACGGCCTCGCGTGCGGTATCGATGATCTTTTTAATAAAGGCGGGGTCGCCGCCCGGGCCCAGCAGGGCCCCGATAAGGTCGCGATTAGCCGCAAGATAGCGCAGCAGCTCAACCGAACCGGGTGCCGGCTCAAGATCATCGATGTTGTGATAGAGGTCGGGCAGCTGAGCTGCGGTGATGAGCTCAATGCGCTCACGGATCTCGGCCAGCAAGCCGTCCTCGATTTGATTGATAAAGTCGGGGATATCGCGGTAATGCGAATAGAACGTGCGACGCGTAAGGCCAGCGCGCTCGGTGAGCGACGCGACATTAATGCGCGAAAGGTCGCCGCTTTCGGCAAGCTCGCTAGCAAGTGCCTGGCGAAGGGCACGCTGCGAGCGAAGGGACCGGCGATCGCATTTCTCGAGCTGGGACAAGCGTCCTCCTTGTTACTCAGCCTGTGCGCTATTGCACAGTGCGAGTATTATTGCACACCGTGTGCATCAACACGTAAAGGCAATATTTGGGATGTGACGAAGGGGCAATCCTTTTGTCGCATTATTCGATGATGGTGCAGGAGTTCTGCTTATGCATGGTGGCGAGCATGTGTTTGGGGACGGCGTGAACCATGCAACTGCCGATGGTCGCACTAGCGGCGGCCTTAGCTGCATCGCTTGCGTTTTTGGTCGCGTAGCTGTGGCGGAAGCGCTTGAGCATGGCAATGTCGTTGCCGCCGTCGCCGTAAACCGCGACCTCGTCCTCGGCAATACCGTAGTAGCCCGCCAGCCAGGCCACGCTCTCGCCCTTGTTGCACGCCACGTCCGTGATCTCAAACATCACCGGATCGAACGGTGCGTTGACCACGCGGTCCGATCGCTCGGCCAGATATGCCTTAAGGTCGCGCTCCAGCTCGGACGAGATCACGCGACAGTTAATCTTGCACACGTCATGGCGCAGGATGTCACCGATCGACTGATCGAAATATTGCTCCTCGTGATACCCCCCACGTGCACGCATGCCGCGCATCACGATGCGCTTGATAGGACTGTCCTTTTTAAAGCCCGCCTGGTGCATCTCGAACGAACCGCTCGAGAACATGCCATCGGGCGTGGAGCAATCAAAGCAAATGTCCGGGAACGCCTTGAGCAGCTCCTCGGTAATCTGCGGATCGATGGTCCAGGTCTTGAGCACCTCGCCATGGCTGTCGCGCACGATGGACCCGTTGGAGCAGCAGGCGTCAAGCGCCAGGCCCGTAAAGCCATGCTCGCCGATCGGCAGCGTCGAGCGTCCGGTCGCGGGAACCACATGCAAGCCAGCCTCGGTCAGCTCGCGAATGGCACGGCGGATGGTCCCATCCGCCTCATGCAGGGCGTTCAGCAGCGTTCCGTCTAAGTCACTCGCAAACATCTTGATCATGGGCATGCCTCTCCTTCGTCTGCACGATATTGTAGACGAGAACGGGCGCGCCCCAAGAGAGGCACGCCCGTCAGGCGAAAGATTGTCCTACACCGCAGAGGGGCCATGTTCGCCGGTGCGGATGCGGATAACCTCCTCGACCGGCTCGACCCAAATCTTGCCGTCTCCAACGGCACCGCAATCTTGGAAACGGCGCGGCAACGGGCGCGAAACCAACGGGAAATACGCGAGCAAGGAAGCCGCGAGCGCGCCCGTCCCGGCTAGCGCCGGAACAGCTCGCGGGCTCGGTCGCGGAGGTCGGTAGCTCGGATGACGCCCTCGTAGCGGTTGATACGCAAGCGCGGGAAGGCATTGAAGAAGCGCAGGTCGCGGCGGCTGAGTGACACGCTCGGCACCGGACGGCTTATGCCCTTGCCGGCAAGGCGACGACTGAGCGACGGACGCGGCATGCTCGGCGCGGCATCGGCCACGCGGCGGGCAGCAAGTGCCAGGCCGCGAGCACCATCCGCGATAAACGTCGGCATCGAAGCCTTCTCGCACAGGGCATCGAGCGCGGCGTCACCCAGCTCGGCCAGCCACGCGTTAACGGCACGGCTGCGGATATGCGTCTGCGCCACCGAGTCGATCGCCGAATCGGGAATACGTTCAAGCATGGAATCAGACGCATCGGCAAGCGACTCGTTGATGCGGTCGGCAAGGTCGGCCCGGACGCGCTCCAACTGATCAGACAGGCGGCGCCAGCTGGCCAAAGAGCACACTGCGTCGACCATCATCGCGACCGCGACGATAAAGGCGGACAGCCGCACAATCAGCACCGGCAGATGGCCAAGCAGCCCCAGCAATGCCGGCTCCACTAAACGGCAAATGCACAACGCACCCAAGCCAAACGCGCAGGCCCAGTACAGACAGATGCGTCCGTGCAGGTTAAACGGCAGGTGCGAATAGTCCCAAAAGCGAGCGCCCGTTGTTTTTTCCAGCAGCACGCCTACGCTGTACTCAATCACGCTGCATACGAGCGCTGCAGCGACAAACTGGCTCGGGGCATCCGGAATCCCGCGCAACAGCAGCCAGCAGGCAATGCCGCCCACACCATAGATAGGACAACACGGCCCCAGCAAAAAGCCGCTGTTGGCAAATCGTCCGTGATTGAGCATGGCGCAGACCGTCGACTCCCACGCCCAGCCGCAAAACCCGTAAAAGGCAAACGAGAGCACCAGTGCCGAAAGCGGGCAGACGGCAAGCGTCGCGCCGCCAAACGCCATGTCAATCGCGGTCCCCACCGTCTACTCTCTCCTCTTTTCGCTCGAATCTTTGCTCGAGCCGTCACTCGAGCCCTCGTTCGAATCGTTCGCGCCGCCTTTGCGCGGTAGACGGCAGGCGACCGTCTCGCGCAGAGCACACCATTTATCCGCCAGGCACACAATCCATGCCTCACGACACGTCGGCGGCACTGGCACCAGCGGAAACATATGGCGCACGATAATATTCCGCTCGCGCGACGTCAGTTCAAAATCTTCCTCGGCACGCGCCAGGGCAAAAAACGGGTGGCGAAAGCCATGCAGCCGATGGCTTGGATCGGGATCGTGCCAGTCATAGAGAAAGTAATCGTGCAGCAGGGCTCCGCGCAGCAACGAAGCACGGTCGACCGAAATGCCAGCACGGCCCAAGCACTCGGCAAAGGACAGGCTCGCCCGCGCTACCGAAGTCACATGTGCATAGACCGTCACGTCGCCATGTTGGATAAACTCGCGCGTCAGGTCCAGACGGCCCGCCTGTGCCAGTTGACGGGCAGCATGGTCTACTTCGCACGCGATGTTCTCGGCACGAACGACATCGGACATGCTGCCTCCTTCCAGCGACTCACAGCGGCAAGCCACGGCTTGTGCACAATCGATAAAAACATCATGGAACACATCAGTATGGCATCGGACAAAACGTTTTGCCCCGCCAGTTGGCGAATTACCGCGCCGCCGTCACATATCAAACGCCAAAATGTGCGAGACTGTCTTGTGCAATTGTGTCGGCCGAGGGAGCGCCGGCGCTCGATTCGCATGGAGTAACCCACAACGATGCTGCTTACGCAAACGACAACGCCCGAGGACGTCAAGGCTCTTAATCGCGCCGAGCTCCCGCAGCTCTGCGGCGAGATCCGCCAGGCAATCCTCGAAAGCTCCGCCGCCGTCGGCGGGCACGTTGCCCCCAACCTGGGCGTCGTTGAGCTTACGGTTGCGCTTCATCGCGTGTTTAACTCTCCCACCGACAAGATTGTCTTTGACGTGTCGCACCAGACCTACGCTCACAAGGCGCTGACCGGGCGCGCGTACACCTATATCGATCCGGAACGTTATGGTGAGGCTTCTGGCTTTGCCAATCCCGACGAGTCCGAGCACGACCTGTTCGCCATGGGCCATACCTCGACCTCGGTGAGCCTGGGCTGCGGCCTGGCGCACGCTCGCGACCTGGCGGGCGATACGTACAACGTCATTACCGTTATTGGCGACGGCTCGCTTTCGGGCGGCCTGGCGTTTGAGGGCTTTAACAATGCCGCCGAACTCGATAGCAACCTGATCATCATCGTCAATGACAACGACCAGTCCATTGCCGAGAACCATGGCGGCCTGTATCGCAATCTGGCCGAGCTGCGCGCCAGCAACGGCACCTGCGAGCGCAACGTTTTCCGCGCGATGGGGCTCGACTACCGCTATCTGGACGCCGGTAACGATGTGTTGGCCCTCGTCGACGCGCTGCAGGAACTGCGCAATATCGATCATCCCATCGTGCTGCACGTCTCCACCGCCAAGGGCAAGGGCTTTGAGCCAGCCCAAAGCGACCCCGAGCGCTGGCACCACGTGGGTCCGTTTGACATGGCGACCGGGCGCAAGCTCTGCCCGGGCCATCCGAGCGAGCCCGCGCCGCGCACCTATGCTGACATTACGGGCGAGGCGCTCAGCGCCGCCATCGAGCGCGATCCACAGGTCGTTGGCATCACGGCCGCCACGCCCTACATTATGGGCTTTACACCCGAGCTTCGCGCTGCCGCCGGCAAACAGTTCGTCGATGTGGGCATTGCCGAGGAGCACGCCGTGACCTTTGCCACCGCGCTTGCGCGCTCGGGCGCCAAGCCAGTCTTTGGTGTGTACGGCACGTTTTTGCAGCGCGCCTACGACGAGCTGTGGCACGACCTGTGCCTCAACGACGCCCCCGCAACCATTTTGGTGTTTGGTGCGTCAATCTTTGGCACCACGTCCGAGACGCACCTCTCGTTCTTTGATATTTCCATGCTGGGCGGTCTTCCCAACATGCACTACTTGGCGCCGGCCTGCATGGAGGAATATCTGTCCATGCTGAGCTGGTCGCTCGACCACCGCGAGCATCCCGTGGCAATCCGCGTACCGGGCATCGGCCTGGTGAGCCGTCCCGACCTTGCGCCCGCCGAAGACACCGACTACAGCGCCGTTCGCTATAACGTGGTGCGTCAGGGCCGCGACGTTGCCGTGCTTGCGCTCGGCGACTTCTTTGAGTTGGGCGAGCGCGTGGCAAACCGCTTGGCCGCCGAGTACGGCATCGAGGCCACGCTCGTCAACCCGCGCTTTGCAACCGAGCTCGATCGCGAGTTCCTCGACAGCCTTGTCGCCGAGCATCGCGTTGTCGTCACCCTCGAGGACGGCATCTTGGACGGCGGCTGGGGCGAGCGCGTGGCGTGCTACCTGGCCTGCACGCCCGTGCGCACGCGCACCTTCGGCATCGCCAAGGGCTTCCCCGACCGCTACGACCCCAACGAACTGCTCGCGCAGAACGGCATGACGGTCGAGAACATGGCCGCCGAAGCCGCAAGACTACTCAACGAGTAAGAAAACCTCCGCAAGGAAAGCACCCCCCTGCGGAGGTTTTTGTTTTCGCGACGCGATTATCTCAATCTGTAACATCTAGGGCCCGAATTCCCGTCTAACTGTTACAGATCTAGACAAGACGTCTTAGTCCCTGACCTTTGTCTCAATCTGTAACAGATAGAGACCTTTTGTCCGTCCAGATGTTACAGATCGAGACATTCGAATTCCCCTGAAGAGAAAATCTCGATCTGCAACAGTTAGAACCCATTTCCTCGTCTACCTGTTACTGATTGAGACAAAACAGCGAGGCGGGCCGTCCGAAAAGCACTATCTCAGCAGCAACAACCGACGTTTGCCCAGATAAAACCTGCCAAAATAAACCTGTCCCTTTTTGGTAGGTTTCGGGGTGACAAGGGCTTGCACTTTAGCGTGCGACAGCGGATAATGCCGAGCATTCGACAATACGCTTATTGCTCTTTCTATAGATTGAGGAGGCCCCTATGGCCATGGAATTCAAACGCAGGCTGCCGATACCCATGGAGATCCGCGAGGAAATGCCACTTTCTGCCGACCTTACCGCCAAAAAGCAGGCATTTGACGCCGAGGTCGCCAAAGTCTTTACCGGCGAGGACGCACGTAAGGTGCTCATCATCGGCCCGTGCTCTGCCGACCGCGAGGATTCAGTGCTTGAGTACATGAACCGACTGGCCAAGACCGCCGAGGAGGTCAAGGACAAGCTCATCATCATTCCGCGCGTCTACACCAATAAGCCGCGTACCAAGGGCACCGGCTACAAGGGTCTTCTGCACAACCCCAACCCCGAGGCTCCCGACGACCTGCTCGAGGGCGTCAAGGCCATCCGCCATATGCACCTGCGCGTTATTGAGGAAACGGGCTTCTTCACCGCCGACGAGATGCTCTATCCGTCCAACTACCAGTACCTCGTTGACCTGCTGAGCTATGTGGCCGTGGGCGCACGCTCGGTCGAAAACCAGGAGCATCGCCTGGTGTCGAGCGGCATTTCGGTACCCGTCGGCATGAAGAATCCCACTGCCGGCTCTACTACCGTCATGCTCAACTCCATTTACGCCGCGCAGGCGCACCAGAGCTTCATCTTCCGCAACTGGGAGGTCGAGTGCGACGGCAATCCGCTCGCGCACGCCGTTATGCGTGGCTACATCGGTCTCGATGGGCGCACCTACCCCAATTACCACTACGAGCACCTGGAGCGCCTGGCCGAACGCTACACCGAGCACGCCGGCTATGCCAATCCCGCAGCGATCATCGACTGCAACCACGACAATTCGGGCAAGCGTCCGCTGGAGCAGTATCGCATTTGCAAGGAAGTGCTCGACAGCTGCCGCCGCAACGAGTCCATCTCCAAGCTGGTCAAGGGCTTTATGATCGAGTCTTACCTTGAGGACGGCAACCAGCCGGTCGATGGCGGCGTCTTCGGCAAGTCGATCACCGATCCGTGCCTGGGCTGGGAAAAGACCGACTACCTCATCCACGAGATCGCGGAACGTATTTAGTTACGCGGTTTTACCAAACCGCGTAACGGCTCGACGCTGCAAACCCGCCAGAACGGCAATCTGCCTTTCAGCTTCGACGGCATGACCAAAAGGTCAATGCCGCCTCGCTTCAAGGCACCTTGCTCGCTCTGGCGGGTTTTCGCTGACGTTTTTCGACCTGCATCGTTGCCAAGGTTGGCACCAATGACTAATGCGGTAACTAGCTACGTCGGTCCGCTTGACCGGCTGGGTTTCTGAGGTGCGGCAGATTCCCGCGAAAGAGGAGGGCATAGACCTTAAGGGTCATGCCCGACGATTGAAGGGCAAGGTGCCGTGCCTCGGGAAGACAGACAGTTACGCCGAGGGCTCCTGCTGCGTAATGCAGTGGATATTTCCGCCACCGAAGACGACTTGCTCGGACTGAACGCCGACGCACTTGTAGACGCCCTCGCCCCAGACCTCGTCGTAGATCTTCTGGAGCGTGTCAACGGCAAGCTGATCGTTCTCGTCGCCGTACTGCGGGACGATAACGCCGTGGTTGGTGACCAGGTAGTTCATGTAGGAGGCGATCAGCGGCTCGTCGGCAACGCGCGGCTCGGCGTTCTCGTCGGCGTCGATGGTGTCGCAGGAAGCCTGGTCCATGAACAGCGGGCTCACAGGCATGCAGAGCTTGTAGACCTTCATCTTGCGGCCCTTGGCGTCAACGGCGTTGGAAAGGGTCTCGTAGACAGCATGGCACTGCTCGTAGAACGGATACTCGGGATCGTCGGTCCAGATGCAAGCCATGACGCCCGGAGCGATGAACGTAGCGACATCATCGATGTGACCGTTGGTCTCCTCGGGATCGATACCCTCCTTGACCCAGATGACCTTCTCGACACCCAGGTACTCCTTGAGGTGCTCGTCCATATAGGCGCGAAGTTCCTCGCTCCAGGGCTCAAACTTCCTCTTGAACTTGGGCCAGATGGACTCGGGATCCTCTTCCTCCTCCAGAACCGCAGAGCAGGTGCGGCCCGGGGAAAGCAGGCACTGGTCGGTCACGACCACGGTGCCTTCGCCGTCGACGGTGATGGAACCGCCCTCGAGGATCATGTCATCGGGACGATAGCGACGGCAGCCGGAAAGCTCAGCTATCTTAAGGGCGATCTGCTCGTCCTTGTCCCACGGGAAATAGAGGCCGTCGACGAGGCCGCCGTAGGCGTTGAAGTGCCAGTGGTTGGCGCGCTTATCGCCCTTGCCATTGATAACAAAAGTGGCAGCGGTGTCGCGGAACCAAGCGTCGTCGGTGGTCATCTCGATAACGGTGACGTTCTCGTCTTCCTCAAAGGCGGCCTTGCAGTTGGCGTAGTCGGCCTGGTTGGCGCACATGGTGACCGGGGTGAACTCGGCGATGGCGCGAGCGATGGCGGCATACTGCTTCTGAGCCGGCTTGGCACCATGGGCCCAGGTATCGGTGCGATGGGGCCAGCCCATCCACACGCGATCCTGTGGGGCGAACTCAGCAGGCATAAAGAAGCCATCGGCCTTAGGGGTGGACTCGGACTCGGTGATCGTACGCATAAGATTTCCTCCAAATCGAACGATCGCTTGCTGCGGGCGGGTTACCCGCAGCCTAAAACCAAGAGACGGTAGGCGCCCGTTCCCCGGCAAAGGTCGGGGCGCCTGGCACCGGTTTTCACAGATGTCGCACCGGCAAGCGACGACGTAACCCGGTGCGCGGAAACAAAACGCACGAAGGATACGGAAGAGAGATTGGGGCGGGCGGTGGTTACCGGAGCAATAGCTCACACCCACCTCAGAGAAAGGTTAGCGAACCTGTTGCTTGGGCACGCCTCCGAAGAGGCTAGAGTGTCCCGAGTCGGGAGCGACAAGCCCGACGAAACGTACGTTGGTACGCGAGGAAGGTTGGAGCCCCGAATCCGGGTGCTCTAGTCCTCCTCGGACCCCTCAGCGAGGCGCTGAGCAGCCAGCTCGGGAGTGAGACCCTTGTACTCGGTCTCGCGGCCCTTAGCACTGACGACGCGGACAACCTCGCCAATAAGCAAGAGCACGATGAAGATGACGATCATCGGGACCTTATCGCCAATCTCATCGGCAGAGAACGGAATCAGCGTTGCAACGATAGCCAGAATCAGCTCGATGCAGGGAATAGCCAGCATGACCTTCATCATGGCGCCCTTAAACGGGAACGTAAAGATACGCTCACGGTTGGGGTCGTTCTTACGAAGGTTGAGGAATGCCGGGAACATCGGGATGTAGGTCAGCAGCAGGAAGACAACGGAGGTACCGAAGAGCATCCAGAAGACACCGTTGGAGATGGCGTCGATGGGAACCAGCTGCAGGCACAGCACCAGGGAGGCAACGATGGCGTTGACCAGGTTGGCGCCGTTGGGCATGTCGTCATCCGAGATCATCGAGGCGAAGACCTTGGGCATGTTGCCATGCTCGGCAGCATAGCGAGCAACGGAGTTGACGCCGAAGGACCAGGCAGCCATGTTGGCGAACAGCGTAATCAGGAAGGCGATGCAGATGACCTTAAAGATCATGGAATCGCCCACAATAGTCTGGACAGCATAAATCATGCCGTAGTCGGGATCGATGGAATCGGCCGACACAGCAGCGCCGATGCCAAAGCCAGCGAACAGGTAGATCACGGCGATGGACAGGCCGCCGACGATGATAGCCTTGGGGATATCGCGAGCGGGATCGGCCATATCGTCGGTCATGGTGCAGATGACCTCGAAGCCCATGAAGTTAAAGATGATGATCGACAGGTAGCCGAGCGCGTTGGTGTTGGTGAGCTCGGGCAAGAAGGTGACAGCGGACATATCGTTCGCAAAACCGTTCTCCATGGCGTACCAAATGCCCAAAGCGCCGACGATAACGGCAACGGCGACCTTGATGATGGCGCCGCCGTTCAGGACCCACTCGGAGTCGGCAGCCTTTGAGCGACCCATAAGATAGACAATCCACACAAAGGCAAGGTCGATACCAATCTTGGCAATCAGATTGAACTCGACGCCAAAGACCATGCCCAAAATGTCCGGGAACATAGTGGCCAGCGAGGCAATCCACAGCGGGTAGTTAACCCAATAGTAGTACGAAATGCGGGCGCCCCACTTGTCGCCCAGGCCATCGCGTACCCAGTCGTAAATGCCACCCTCACCGTCATAGGTAGTGCCGAGCTCGGCAACGACCATGCCATAAGGGAGCAGGAAGGTCAGAATCAGGAAGATCCACCAGAAGAACTGCTGGTTACCAATGGCAGCAGCAGGTGCGGCGGCCTCGCAAACGAAGACGACGCAGATGATGGTCGAGATGACCGTCAAGAAGGAAAGCTTTTTCTTTCCGTCGCTCATGATGAGCTCCTTCGCTCAGTCTTGGACAAATCGAGGCCCTTAAGATATTAAGGCAATTGCCGGGCCTCGGTGAGCGGGCGACAGGAGACGAGCATCCGCCGCCCGCAGACGCGCTTCTACGATGAAGTTACGCGGTTTTACCAAACCGCGTAACGGC
>USEF01000026.1 GCA_900553475.1 uncultured Collinsella sp.
CAGCCGGTCCCAGCGGCGAGATCACGGCAGCACCCACGACCAGCACGATGAGCGCGATAAGCGCGGGGCCCGTAATGCGACCGAGCACGCGCGTGATGACGCCCGGACGCAGCGTGAGCGCAAACGCGACGACGAAGAACCCGATGGCAAACACCAGACGTGCCGTGCCGAGCGAGACGCCCTCGGGCAGCAGTGGCACCAGCATCTCGAAGGCTGTGGAGCTCGTGCGCGGAATAGCCAGGCACGGGCCGATGGCCAGATACACTGCCGCGACAAAGAACTCACCAAACTTGGGGTGCACGCGGCCGGCAAGCTCGCGCGCCGTTCCGGCAAGCGCCACGGCGATAAAACCCATGACGGGCAGGCCGATGGCGGCGATGAGAAAGCCAAGCATAGCGACCGGCGTGGCAGAACCTGCCTGCAGCGCCAGCAGTGGCGGAATAATGAGGTTGCCGGCGCCAAAGAGCATCGAGAACAGGGCGATGCCGACGGTAACGACATGGTCGGAGCGTAGACCACGCGAGGCGGATGAGGCCATAAGAGCACCTTTCGAATCGAAACAAAAACGGGACGGGCATAAGACCCGTCCCGCAAGTATATACGCTCTAGCAGGCTAAATCGCGCAAAGCGTCAATCGCGGTGTCGACTTCCTCGTCCGTGTTGAAATACCCAAACGAGAAGCGAACGACACCCTGACGCTCGGTCCCTAGCGCACGGTGCATGAGCGGAGCGCAATGGGCACTGGGGCGCGTCGCAATCCCCCACCCTTGCATGAGCGCATCCGAGATCTCGGCAGAGTCGATATCACCCACGTTGAGTGAGACGATCGCCGAGCGCACGGGCTGGTCAAACGCACCGTAGAGCTTGATCTCCGGGATTTCGCGCACGCCAGCGAGAAAGCGATCCGCCAGTGCTCGCTCGTGTGCCGCGATCGCCTCGACTCCGCCTTGGGCCTCGATAAAGTCGAGACCTGCGGAAAGTCCCGCGATACCGTGACCGTTGAGCGTGCCCGCCTCGAGGCGAGTGGGCCACTCAAGCGGCTGCAGTGCATCGAAGCTGTGCACGCCGGTGCCGCCCATGGCCCACGGTGCCATGTCAATTCCCTCCGCCACGGCCAGGCCGCCGGTGCCTTGAGGTCCCATGAGCCCCTTGTGGCCGGTAAAGCACACGACGTCGAGCCCCATGGCGCGCATATCGATATGCGCCGTGCCGGCAGACTGTGAGGCATCGACGATCACCAGCGCGCCGGCCGCATGGGCCATGGCGGCCACGCGCGCAATGTCGACCTCATTGCCGGTCACATTGGAGGCGTGCGTCACCACCACGGCACGCGTGCCCGGCGTGACCAGCCGCTCGAGTTCGTCGTAGTCAAGCACGCCGCTCGCGTCGCAGCCCGCATGTTCAACGGTCACGCCCTGCTCTGCTGTCAGGCGGTTGAGCGGACGCAGCACGGAGTTGTGCTCGAGCACCGTCGTGACCACGCGGTCGCCGGGGCGCACCACGCCACAGATGGCGGTGTTGAGCGCCGCCGTAGAGTTGGGCGTAAAGCACACATGGTCCGCCCTCGGGCAACCTAAAAGGCGCGCGAGCTTGGCACGGCAACCGTGAATCGTACGAGCGGCATCGAGGGCACCCGACGTGGCGCCACGCCCGGCATTGCCGAGCGAGCACATCGCCTGCGTCACGGCATCGATCACCGTCTGCGGCTTGTGCATGGTCGTCGCCGCGTTATCCAGGTAGATCATCGCACGACCTCCCACATATCAATCACGGTATAGCCCTCGGTAGGAACACTCGCCGCGGCGAGTTCGGCGCGCAGCAGCTCCTCATCGGCAGCGACGCCTTCCACGCCAAACCGCAGCCGGCAGCGACCTCCCCGGGCACGGGAATCGTTCGCCCGGGAAGGCCGCGCTCAATGCACAGGGACTCGCAACCCATGGCGGCCGCCGTGGTGGGGAACGTGATGACAAGCGCCGGGCGCTTCTCCCTCATGGCAACTCCAACCAATACGCTACGGGCGCACGACGCGCACGGCCTGCTCCATCTTCTCCACGATCACGTACATGTTGGTGACCTCGCCCACTGCAAGTTGGTCTTTAATGCCATAGTGGTCGAGGCAGGTACCGCAGGTGAGAATCTCGACACCCTGCTCAGCCAGCCCCTTCAGGTCGTCGAGCACCGGTGAGCCCTCGACGGTGAGCTTGGCACCGCCGTTGTAGAACAGCATGGTCGCGGGCAGCTCCTCCTGCTGCGTCACGGCAAAGATAAACGCCTTCATGAGCTTGTGGCCCAGCTCGTCATCGCCACGGCCCATGCAGTCGGTGTAGACGGAAATGACGAGCTTGCCCTTGCCGGCGCTGGCGTCGCAGAAGGCAGCGCCATCCTGCTCAGGATCGGCCACGGCAACGGCGCCAGAGGTCGCCACGGTCACGTGCCACTCGGCGTCAGAAACCTTCTCGACCGAGGCCGTGCAGCCCTTCTCCTGCGCCATCTTGGAGATGTTCTTGACGGCGGTCTCGTTGTCGACCGAGGTCACCACGGCACCCTCGCCATCAAGCTGTTTGAGTGCCTTAAGTGTCTTGACGACGGGCAGCGGGCAGGCATCGCCCATGGCATTGACTTCAATTTTGGTAGACATAGCTTTTCCTTTCGAAAGAACCGTTCTAGAGAACGGTAAACAGTTACATAAACGTGCGGGCTAGCGGACAACGCGGACGGCAGGACCGCCCGGCTCCGCCTCGCAAACGCGACCGACGACGGCGGCAACGCGCCCCTCGGCATGCAGACGACGCGCAAGCTCATCCACATCCGCCGCGGGCGCCGCAATAAGCAAACCGCCCGAGGTCTGCGGATCGTACAGCGCATCCAGCATGCCCGGCTCCAGGTCCTCGTCGGCCGCCACGCGCGGGCCAAAGAAGTCCTGGTTGCGGTAGGAGCCCACGGGGATAATGCCCAGACGCGCCATGTCGAGCACCTGGTCAAAGAGCGGCACCGCCCCCGATGCAAGCTCAACCTGCACGCCCGAGCCCTCGGCCATCTCGCACGCGTGCCCGATCAGACCAAAGCCCGTAATGTCGGTGCAGCCGTGAAGCTCAAGTCCCTCGGCCAGACGAATCGGTGCCTCGTTGAGGGTGCGCATCGAGTCAAACATGGCTGCGGCCTCGTCCTGCTCGATGAGCTCGCCCTTAATGGCCGTGGTGATAATGCCCGAGCCGATGGCCTTGGTCAGCAGCAGAACATCGCCCACGCGCGCGCCGCTGTTGGCGAGCATACGGTCAAGCGCGACAAAACCGCTCACGGACAGGCCGTACTTGGGCTCGTCGTCGTTGATGGTGTGACCGCCCGCGATGGAGCAGCCGGCCTCGACGCACTTGTCGGCGCCGCCCGCCAGAATCTGACCGGCAACCTCAACGCCCAGGCAGCTCGGGATGCACAGCAAGTTCATGGCATGGCTCGGCCGCCCGCCCATGGCGTAGATGTCCGACAGCGAGTTGGCCGCGGCGATCTGGCCAAACAGAAACGGGTCGTCGACCATCGGTGGGAAGAAGTCGATGGACTGCACGAGTCCCAGGTTCTCCCCTACGCGGAAGACGCTCGCATCGTCGGAGGTATCGAACCCCACGAGCAAGTTGTCGTTATGCACATTGGGTAAATCGCCCAGGACCTGGGCGAGGGCTCCGGGGGCCAACTTAGCGGCTCAACCGCTCGCGGCAGTCATAGACGTAAGCTTAATCTGATCGTCAGCCATCGATACCTCCTCTCATCGGTCAATCATTTTCTCCCAGTATACGCATGAATGCGAGCCTACGGCGGATGCATTAATTGAGCGCCTGTGCGCGAATCGCCGCGCCGATGGCACCGGCGAAGCGGGCCTGGGGCGAGGTGGTGACCGGCGACCCCAGCAGCGCCGCCAGCCGCTCCACAACGTAAGCGTTCTCGCACAAGCCTCCCGTCAGGTAGTACGGAGCACCCGTCGCCTGCCCGGCCATAGTGGCCACGCGCGAGACCACGCTGTCGATCACGCCACGCGCAATGTTCTCGCGCGGCTCACCGCGACCGATCAGGCTGATAACCTCACTTTCGGCAAACACCGTGCACATGCTGCTGATCTTGGTGGGCTCACCGGAAAGCGCCAGGACGGCCATCTGCTGCTGGGAAATGCCTAGGCGGTCGGCCATGATCTCCAAAAAGCGCCCCGTGCCGGCAGCGCACTTGTCGTTCATGGCAAATTTGGCCACGCGACCGCCCTTGATCTGAATGACCTTGGTGTCCTGACCGCCCACGTCGATCACGGTGCCGTGGTCGCCAAACAGGCGCACAGCACCGGTACCGTGGCAGGTAATCTCAGTCACGACCTTATGCGCATAGGGCACGGCGACACGACCGTAGCCGGTCGCGATCACGCGCACGTCGTCGGCAGCCACGTCATAGCCGGCCGCGGCAAGCTCGCCGCGCAGACGCTCCGCCGCATCGACCGAGGAGAACCCGGTTGGCTGCACGCACGTCCACGCCACCGAACCCTCCCCGTCGACCACAGCAGCCTTAGCCGCCGTAGACCCGATATCGATCCCGATCCCTATCATGGCTCTCTCCCAATCTAAATATCAAAGGTAGCGGCGCGTTCAGGCGCCTTAGCTCTAGGTTTCTCAGGTGCCGGAGATTGCCCCGAAAGAGGAGCGCAGCGTACTTTGGGTACGCAAGCGACGGTTTGAGGAGCAAGATCCGGTGCCTGAGGAAGCTAGAGGGTTTCGATAAAGGCGGCGATGCGAGTCTCGATCTGGCCCATGTCGCCGTTGCTGTAGTCGGTCTCGATCTTCATATACGGAATGCCCGCACCCTCGACGGCCTCCTGCATGCGTGCACTCTCCACGTTAAAGGTGTGGCACGCCTGGAGCACGCTCTCCACTACGCCATCGACGTGATACTTCTCGCACATGGCCAGCGTGTTTTCCATACGACCGTCGTTGGGCGTCATGACCGAGCAGTTGATATCCAGATAGCGGTCGGCGATGGCGCGCAGAATGTCGGGAGCCTCCGGGTCGATCATCATGGCCGCCGTGCGCTCGCCCGAGCAGTCGTCCATGCACACGACCACACCGCCGTTGGACTCGATAGTACGGCCGATCTTGTTGATCACGCCGCCCACCGGGCAGCCGGTGATCAGAATGCGCTTGGCGTCTGCCGCGACCGGGCGCTCACCCGCGTCGTAGGTCTCGCGCAGCTTGGCAACCTTTTGCTCCAGCTGCTGCGTATAGGCCTCGATATCAAAGCTGAACGTACCGGCAAACATGGTGCTCATCAGATCGACGCCGCTCATGGCCGCCGGCTGGTTGGCCTGCAGCGCAAACATCTCGAGCTGGGCCGCACGCAAGCGGTTGCGACGACGGACGGCAGCGCGCAGATCATCGTCGGTAATCGCGATGCCGTAGAAGTTCTCGAGCTCCTCCTTGAGCAGGCGGCACTCCTCGTACCAGCCTTCACGCTCGTAGGCGCGATCGCGACCCTGCGGCAGGTGCAGAATGTGCGTACGCTTGAGCTCGTTGAGTAGCTCGTACATCTTCTTCTTGCCGTCGCAGGTGGTCTCACCGATGATCATGTCGCTAAAGTACGTAAACGGGCACTTTTGCGAGTAGGCAAAGCCGTACGTCGACTTGATGAGCGGACAGAGATTTGCCGGCAGCACCTTCTCGGCCTCGGGAATCACCTCGTCGGACGTGCCGCACAGCGCCACGCTCGCAGCCCCCGCGGCATCGATAATCTCGAGCGGCGTGTAGCTGCACAGAAAACCGACCAGGCGATTACCCGCCTGCTTATAATCCTTGACGCGAATAAACGCCGCCTTGCGCTGCTCGTTGAACTCCTCAAACGTGGACGGCAACGGCTGCTCAATATTTTCCGACATATAACTCCTAAACCTTTCAACCAACCAAGGAACCGGCTTTCCCAGGTGCCCGAGGTTGCCGTAAAAGAGGAGCGCCGCGTACTTTGGTACACAAGCGACGGTTTGAACGGCAAGATCGGGTGCCCGGGAAAGCCGCCGGGGCGGATAGTCCTAAATGGTCTCCAAGAAAGCTTCGATCCTGGTTTGTAACTGACCTGCATCCTCGCCAGCGTAGTCGGTCGTGATGTGCATAAACGGAATGCCGACCTCCTCGGCGGCCTTCTCCACGGCAAACGACTCCATCTCGTAGAGCGTGCAGAACTGCAGGGCCACGTCGACGATGCCGTCTACATGCAGGTCCTTGGCCATCTGAACGATGTCCTTCATACGCTGGTCGTTGGGCGTAAAGACGGCGCAGTTGATCTTAAAGTAGCGCTCGGCGATGGCGTCGAGCATCTCGTCGACCGTCTCGCCGGACTCGTCGACCAGGTCCTTGTAGTAGCGCGAGCCCGTGCAGGACTCCTCGCCGACCACAACGCCGCCGGCCTTCTCGATGAGGTTGAACAGTTTCCAGTTGGGCACGGCCATGGGCGTACCGGTGTACAGGATGCGCTTGGTCCCCTTGGGCGTCACGCCCTCGCCGGCCTCGACACGCTGCTCGCACTCAGCCGCCATATCGTTGATGGCTCCGGTCAGACGCGGCGTGTCGTCCATAAAGGCGGCCTGAACGGTCAGCAGGCTGTCGAGACCGCTGATGGGCGCCGGGTCGGCAGCGCGCGTGGCTGCGAGGCGCTGCAGGGCGCGACGCTTCTCATTGACGGCGTGGATGGCGGCCTTCAGACGCTCGGGCGTAATCTTGACGCCACACTCTTCCTCGATCTTGTCGGCGAGCTTCTTGACCTCGGCCTTCCAGGTCACGAGCGTCGACTCGTCGTGTACGTTGGGAATATCCATGACGTACATGTTCTTTTGCGTGGCAAAAAACTCGTAGGCCTTCTTCTTGCCGTCGCAGGTGTTCTCGCCCACCACCAAGTCGCTCGACTCAATGTAGGGGCAGACCTCGCCCAGCTTAAAGCCGGCAAAGCTCTTGATGAGCGGGCAGGTGTTGCGCGGCAGGTGCTCCTCGACCTTATCGGTTGCCCAATCGGCACCCGAGCACAGGCCCACGGGAATACCGTCACAGGCAAGTACGATCTCCTCGGGCACGTACACGCAGAACGAACCGACGATCTTGGTGGCCTCGCCGGCCTCCTTCTTGTCGAGCATCTCCTTAATACGGCCGCTATGGATGTTGGTGGCCACAAAGTCCAGGTAGGACGTGGACTTGGGGCGATTGTTCTGCGTCAGGAACATGTCGCCGTACATCTGGCCCACGGCGCCCAGCAGCATGTCGTGATCGGCAAGATTCATGCCGAGGGTCTCCCACATCGGATGGAAATCGAATTCTTCAGCCATAACGGTTCCCCTCTCGAACCAAAAATGAATAGCTACGGTATTGCTGCACGGTGGGTGGCGAAAACCCAGCCGCGCCTAAACCCGGAATTTTAGGGAACCTGCTTTGCGGTCGATTATTTAGTTGTGCGTCGTCTCTCCCGGAGCCGTGAACATACCTGCTCATATGCGGCTCCGAGCCATATATAGGGCACGCGCGGCAACGCGGCGAATGTATGTCGTCTGCGGCATGTGCGCACCCTCCTTTACAAGTTGAGGTCAACTATATCAACGGTCGTCGACCATGCGAACACCGTTGACATTCGTACGACAGCGTCGTGTACCGTCGTTTAATAAATAATTATCTTAATTGATAAGAGTTTGTTATCCATCGTTCGGCGCGCGGCAAGATAAAGCCGACAAGGCTTATATCCCCGACAGCATTACCCGGCGCTATCGACAAACCAAACGGATCTTACTCGCATCGAAGTGCATGCGCAGTGTCTCGCCTGCTTGCGGCAGCTCATCGACAGGCATGCCCACCTTGTTGACCTTCCACTGCAGACGCGTGGGCGCATCAGCACGCGGCACGTCCAGCAGCACCAGGCGCTCAAAGCGCGAATCGCTCACGCGGGCCACGTGCAAATCATAGCTATTGCGACCCCGCTCCGCGCGATTGTCAACATGGAAGTAGCTTGCGCGAATGCCCAGGTACGCCACATTATCGGGAACCGCGCGACCCACGTTAAAGGTCATGCCCCAGTCCAGGGCTTCAACTTCCTGAGACCCGATCTTGCGCGCCCGGCTTGTGTTCTTGCAGCCCGTCAGGCGCAGCGCCGCCAGCGTCTGCGGACGGCGGACCACGTCCTCGACGGAGCCGATCTCCTCAACATGCCCGTCGTGCATCACGCAGATGCGCTGGCACAGGCGGCACGCTTCGTCGATGTCGTGGCTCACGTAGAGCACGGTGCGGTTGCATACATCGAACAGGTCGAGCATGTTCTGTTCGAGGGCGCTCTTAAGATAGGAATCGAGTGCGCTCATGGGCTCGTCGAACATAAAAATGCCCGGATGCGCCGCCACCATGCGGGCAAGCGCCACACGTTGTTGCTGCCCGCCCGAGAGTCGCGCGGGATAGCGGTCGGCAAAATCGGCCAGACCGAAAATGCCCAGATAGCGCTCGGCGAGCTTTTTGCGCGCGGCGGCGTCGCCCGCATCCTTTACACCGGCGCATACGTTATCGGCCACTGTCATATTAGGGAACAGCTGATAGTTTTGGAACAGCAGGGCGCATTTTCGCTCCTGGGGTGACAGGTTGATGCCCGCCGCCGAGTCAAAAAAGGTCACGCCGTTGACGACGATCTTGCCCTCGTCGGGCGTCTCCACGCCGGCAATGCAGCGCAAGGTGCAGCTCTTGCCGCAACCCGAGGCACCGAGCAGCGCCACACGCTCCTCGCCGGCCTCAAGCTGCATGTCGAGCATAAACCCGGGATAGCGCTTTTTAATATCCAGAACGAGCGACATGGCCTATCGACCTCCCTGCGAAGCGGCATCATCGCGCATGAGCTCGGCCAGCGCCTCGCGATCGATACGCAGGGCGTCGCCGCCCACCGGGTCGAGCGAATCGCCCTGTCCGGCGAGCTCTTTGGCCTGCTTGCGCTTCGCACGCGAAAGGCCCCGCTCGCGATACTTTTGCGAATGCGCGGTGTACATGTTGATGAACAGGATGACCAGGAAACTAAACACAATCACAACGGCGACCCAAAAGAGGGCCACCGAGGTGTTGCCGCCCATCCACTCAAAGTAGATGGCGATGGGGATGGTCTGCGTAATGCCGGCGTAGTTGCCCGCAAAGAACAGCGTGCAGCCAAACTCGCCCATGGCACGCGCGAAGGCGAGCACCGTGCCGGCGGCAATCGAGGGCCAGCCAAGCGGCATCATGAGCTTGGTGAAGATGCGACGCTCGGACCAGCCCAGCGTGCGTGCCGCATCGAGCATCTGCGTGTCGAGGCTCTCGAAGGCTCCGAGTGCCGTGCGGTAGACCAGCGGAAACGACACAACGACGGCCGAAATGACCGCCGCGGGCCAGGTAAAGACGATCGAGATGCCGTGCGCGATGAGCCACTGGCCCACCCCGGTCGAACGGCCAAACAGCATAAGCAGCAAAAAGCCGCAGACCGTGGGCGGCAGCACCATAGGGATGGTAAAGACCGAGTCGAGCAGGCCCTTGATGCGACTCGAGGTACCCATAGTCTTCCACGCGGCGAACAGGCCCAGTGCAAAGGAGATCAGCAGGGCAAGGGCGCTCGTTTTAATGGACACCCAAAACGGGCGATAGTCGATGTCGCCCAAAAAGGAAGCCAGAGAGGTCAAGGGCCCCTGCTCATCCCGCAACACGACAGACGATGCCTCTACCATTTGAGCGCTATCAAGCCAACGCGCGCCGCCCTTGGCATCACCCGAGGCTGATGTAATCACCACATAGCGGTCCCCATCCGCACCGCGCTCGTCAAAGCCATAGGTATACCCGCCGGCATCAAACGTTGTTTCCGCCGTGACATACCAAGGAAGATCCACGTCCCCTAGCTGCGCACCTCCCATGCAGTTTGCGCTGTCGAGCTCACAGACGAGGGCTTTGAGACCCGATACGTACTCGTTGTCCTGCGGATCCAATCCATACTTCTCGACCGCCTTGGGCGATATCCACACCACAACGCGATCGACAGCAGGCGCCACTACAAGGTCCACGTCCTCGTCAACGGGAAACCGGTAGCCCTCAGGCTGGCCCTCCATGGCACGAGCAGTCCCCTTGGCCAGCCGCTCAAAACCCTCGATCCCATAGGAAAGCCCATGAGCGGTCGCAGCAACCTGGGCCCCGTCCTCAGCGTCCCCAGCAAACGCAAATCCCGGCACCCAGCAAAGCGTCAAGGTCAAAGCACAGGCGACAAGCATGCGGAATCTATTAAGCACGAAAAGCTCCAAGCGAATACAAGGAAGGAGCGAAACACAAAACGATGGAATTATCGCGCCAAGCCGCACTACGCGGAAAGCTCAAAGCCGTACTTAGCCCAAATCTTCTGAGCCTTCTTGTTGGTCAGGCAGAAATCGATGAACGCCTTGGCTTCGTCGGCATGCTCGGAGCTCTCGGCAACAGCGCCCGGATACACAATGGGCTTGTGCGAATCCTCGGGGCACACAAAGGCCTCCTCGATGCCGTCGTAGCGGAAGATGTCGGAGCTGTAGACAAAACCGGCCACGCAGTCGCCTGTAGAGACGTAAGACGCAGCGGTGCCGACCTTGTCAGCCAGGGCTACCTTGTCGGCGAGCTCGGGCGCGTACTCGCCGTCGTCGCCCTCGGTACCGGTATAGAGGCCCACGGAAGCCAGCGCCTGGTTGGCGTACTTGCCGGCGGGGACGGTCTTGGCGTCGCCAATGGCGATCTTGCCGTCCAGATTCGCGACGTCCGCGATGGCCTCAACCTTGGTGTCGGAGCCCTCGGCGCGAATGATCACAAGGTCGTTGACGAACATGTCCTCACGCGTGTCGGTGTCGACGAGCTCGGCGGTCTCAGCGTCATCCATGGTGCCCTTGGAGGCCGTGATGAGCACGTCGACGACGGCGCCGGCACGCATCTGCTCGACGAGGTCGCCGGAGGCCTTAAACTGCGTGTCGGTAAAGGTGGTGCCGGTCTGCTCGGTGTAAAGCTCCTGAACCTCGGGCAGAGCCTTCTCGAGCGAGTTGGCGGCAAAGACCTGCAGCTCGACAGCTTTCTTGGAAGATGCCTTAGCAGAACCGGCATCGGATCCGGCCGGCTCGGACGTCTTGCTGCCCGAGCAGCCGGCAAGACCAAGGCCGGCAGCGGCGGCAGCAGAAAGCGAGACGAATCCGCGGCGAGAAACCATATCGAACATGTTCAACCCTTTCGAACGCGACGCCCGGGCACCCCGCCGCGGGCTTTATTCTGTAATTAGATTATACTTTCGTGCGAATAATGTTTGTAATAATTATTTCTCGTCTAATAAATTTCTTTTACCGATAGCCCCGAGATGGCCGCACTGTCGATGCATAAAAAAGGCGGAGCAGCCCGTAAGGTCGCTCCGCCGCAGGTAAACCGCTTATTTGGCGTGCCCGCCGCCCGCCGTCATTTGGGCCGCATGCTCCAGCTGGTCGCTCACGGCCTCCCAGCTTTCGCGGGCCGCTTTCGTAGATCCCGGAAAGTTGATGACAAGCGTATACCCACGCTGCATGCACACGGCGCGCGAGAGCATAGCGCGACGCGTCTTGGTCATGGAGTACGCACGGATTGCCTCTGCAATACCCGGCACATCGCGGTCGCAGACGGCACGCGTCGCCTCGGGCGTCACATCGCGCATCGAAAGCCCCGTGCCGCCGCAGGTGAGCACGACATTGGCGTGGCACTCATCGGCGGCTTCCACAATGGCATCACCGATCTCGCTGGCGTCGTCGCGCACGACCACATGTGAGGCGACCGTCCATCCCTGCGCCACGATGAGCTCCTCGAGCACAGCGCCCGCCTCGTCCTGGGCAAGATCGCGCGTATCCGAGCACGTCACGATCGATATCTTCAGCTCCATAGCATTCCTCCTACAACACGGCGCCCTCGGGCAGGTCGACGCGAACAACGTCCACGGCATCTCCCGCTTTGAGCTCGCACGGTCCTTCGTCAATACGCAGCAGGCAGTTGGACCGCTGCATCGTGCCGAGCAGCGCCGAATTCTGCGTCTTGGCCTCGGTCACCAACAGCTCACCAGTCTCGGGGTCGCGCAAAACCGTGGCGCGATCGAAGAAGCGTCGGTCCTGGCGCTTTTTCACGCCGTGCGTGAGCGTCGCCTGCTGCACGGGACGCGCACCCTCGGAAAAACCGCGCATCTTGCGAATCGCCGGACGGGCAAGCATCTCAAAGCCCACATACGCCGCGGCCGGATTGCCTGAAAGCCCTAGGTAGGGCTTACCCCCGAGCAAGCCAAACGTGATGGCCTTGCCCGGACGCATCGAGATGCGGTCAAACAGTACCTCGCCCTCGCGCCGGACGAGCGCCGTCACGAAATCGTAATCGCCCGCCGAGGCGCCACCGCTCGTAATGACAAAATCGCACTCTCGCGTGGCGCGATGCACCAGCTCGGCAATCGCCTGCTCATCGTCGGGCGCAATACCGTAGAACACCGGCTCGGCTCCTGCATCGAGCGCCTCGGCCATCAACGCCGACGAGTTAGAGTCGCGAATCTGCCCACGCGCCGGCACGTTACTCGGTGCGACCAGCTCCGTGCCCAGCGAGATGATGCCCACGCGCGGGGCGGCATGTACCTTCACGCTCGCGTATCCGGCGCTTGCCAGCAAGCCGGCGCCCGCCGGAGCCACGACCTCGCCGGCATGCATCACAACATCGCCGGCATGGGCCTCCTCGGCGGCAGAGCGAACGTTCTCCCCTACCTTGGCAGGCGCCGAGAAGCGAACGTGCGAGCCCTCGTTGCCGTCGCCATCGAGTACGTCGACGATCTCGTACTTCACCACGGCATCGGCACCTTCGGGCACCGGCGCGCCCGTCATGATGCGGACGGTCTCGCCCGCGCCGATTGTGCCCTCAAAGACATGGCCCGCGGCCTCGTGTCCTACGACGGAGAGCGTCACCGGAGTGTCACCGGCGGCCGCAGCAAGATCGGCTGCGCGCACGGCATATCCGTCCATAGCGCTGTTGGCAAACGGCGAGATGTCGATATCAGCCACCGCGTCCTCGGCCAAGGGAAGACCGGCGGCCTGCCACACGGGAATCTCGACGAGATCGGTCGGAGCAACGTGCGACAGAACAATCGACTGCGCGTCCTCCAGCGGAATGAGTTTCTCTGCCATATGCACCTCTTAATGCCACGGCGCACAACAGGGGCGCCGATTCTTTATGCTTGTCTCAGTATAATCCCCCGACGCACGACCGCGACTCGGCCTGTACCCGCAAATACACCTGTCGGTTGCAGGCCGCGAAACAGAATGGAAACCAACCCACCGGCTCGTCGCGTTTACCGCGTTCTATAATGCTTGCGTTGCAACCTAAAAGAGGAACGTATGGCTCATAACGACAAACCCGAAAGCGCAAACGAGGCGCAGGATCATTCCCGGCCGATCGACGACGGCGGCTTTTTCTCCCTGAACGACGTCATCATGGCCGGCAGGAATCAGATCACCCGCTCCGAGCATCTCTTAGCTGCCGACACGCGCCGCAACGTCCGCAACCTACTCGCGAGCGCCAAGTTGCTCGTACTCGTCGTCATCGTCTCGCTCGCCACGGGCGTTGCCGCTTGGGCGTTTTTGACTTCGCTGAATATCGCGACCGACTATCGCGAGCACCATGCGTGGATCTACGCGCTGCTTCCCGTTGTGGGCATGGCCACCGCGTGGGTCTACAAGAACCACGGCCTTGCCGCCAAACGAGGTAACAACCTGGTCATCGACTCCGCTCTGGGCACACGTCT
>USEF01000027.1 GCA_900553475.1 uncultured Collinsella sp.
GGGGTTGGTCTGATTGTTTTTGTTGAAGCTCTGCCTTTGGCTCAAATGGAAACGGGGGACGCATTTGCATCCCCCGTTTTTGTTGTGGTTACTCTAGATCAATAAATTTGGTGCTTATGATCTTGCCGTCTTTTACTAGCATTCTGGCCATGGTGGGGCCTCGGGTGCCTCTGGGGTAGCTAGCGCTGCCCGGGTTGAGGACTAAACAACGGCCCACTTGGGCTTCTTTGGTTACGTGGGTGTGACCATTGATGGCTACGTCTACGGATCCCACCGGAAGGTCTTCGCGGTAGTGGGCTACGGCGAATTTGAGGCCTTCGTAGGTAAAGAGCGCAAGACGGTCTACATCGAGACCGTAGTCGCGGTAGTAATCGTTGTTGCCCAGTACGGCCCGCACGGGGGCGATGGTGCATAGGTGCTCGTAGTCCATCTCTGACGTGAGATCGCCGGCGTGGATGATCAGGTCTGCGCCCTCAAGCTCATCCAAGAGCGCAGGCGATAAATAGCCGTGGGTGTCCGAGATGATGTCGATGCGCTTGGCGCTTGCGCTGTTCATGGGATCCCTTCCGCAAAAAACGATTCGGCAGATACATACAAAAAAGCCCCACGGCTCCGCAGACGATGGGTCTACAGGGCTGCGGGGCCAGTGTGCTAGAGACTCAGAGCCTTCTTGAGCGGCACGACGCGGCGGCGCGAAACCGGCACGCGTTCGTCGACGCCCGTAATGCCCAGCTGGATGGCACCCGAGGGCACCGTCTCGACGTCCGTAACGCACGCTAAGTTGACGATATAGCGGCGGTGAACACGGAAGAAGCCAAAGTCGCAGAGCTTGGCCTCAAACTGCGCCAGCGAGGTCGTCGACAAAAAGCGATCATCGACGGTATAGATGCAGGAGTAATCGTCCTTGGCCATGATAAAGCGAATGTCGTCCACGGGAATGAGCACCTTGCGGCCGCCCTTTTCCACCGGGATACGCTCGATGGTCACCTTGCTGTCCGTAACCGGCTTGGCGCGTTGCATGACCTTCTCGATCGCGCGATCCAAGCGAGCTTCCTCGACCGGCTTCATCAGATAATCGACGGCATCCACGTCGAATGCCTCGACCGCATGGTCACTATACGCAGTCACAAACACGATCGCCGGCGGATTTTTGAGCTTATGCAGCGCCTCGGCAAGTTGCAGGCCCGAGGCACCGGGCATCGAGATATCGAGAAACACGACATCCACGCGACTTTCCATAAGCATCTCGATGGCGGAGCGGACGCTCGACGCCTCCGTGATCGTGCCGATCTTGCCCGTTTGCTCGAGCAGGAAGCGAAGCTCCGAGCGAGCCGGCGCCTCATCATCCACAATCATCGCACGCAGCATAGGGATAAAACCTTTCGTCAACTAACTACGCCGGGCATCCGTCGCATGACGTTGAGCCCGTAGCCCTTTATTTTACTCTTGAATGTCAAAGATGCTCTCTGACAAATCAAGATGAAGGAGCACTTTGGTGCCCTTGCCCGGCGCCGATTCGACACGCGTATAGGAGTGCGGCCCATAAAAGCGATGGATGCGCTCCGAAATATTGTGCATGGCCACACCGGCGCCGCCACCCTGGGGAGAGCTGGCGTCGGGACGGGCAGAGCGCTCGTCAAACAGTCTGGCGGCGGTACCCTCATCCATGCCCACGCCATTATCGGCCACGGCAATCAAGATTGCATCCTCGCCGTCTTGGTGAACGGTCACGTCGATCCTCAGGGCGTCGTCATCGCCCATACCATGACGTACGGCGTTCTCGACAATCGGCTGGATCACGAACGCCGGCACCAGCGTATCTTCCACGTCCTCGGACACATCGAACGTCGCAAGCACGCGGTCCTCGCCAAAGCGGGCCTTCTCAAAGGTAAGGTAGCGCTTGGTCTGTGCAACCTCGCGCGAGACCGGAATAAGCGATCCCGAGTTGTCGAGCGTGGCACGATAGAACGATGAGAACTCACGAAGCAGTTCGCGGGCCCGCAGCGGGTCGGTGCGCGTAAACGATGCAATGGTGTTCAGCGTGTTGAACAGGAAGTGTGGGTTAATCTGCGCCTGCAGCGCACGCACCTCGGCGCGCGCTGTGAGTTCCTTTTGCACCTCGAGCTCGTGGATGGCGAGCTGCGTGGACAAGATCTCGGCAAAGCCCGAGGCAAGCGCGTACTGGGTACGGTCGACGGCGCGCGGGGTCTTGTAGTAGAACTTGAGCGTGCCGACGGTACGATCGCCCACCTTGATGGGGGCGATAATGCCGGCGGGGACTTGGTTGTGCGAGCCATCCGAGCCCACGACATCCACCATACGGTTGAACGACTGCACGATGCCATGTTCGATAACGTAGCGTGTGGCAAGCGTGTGGATGGGAGAATCTGGCAGTAGTTTTTCCTCAAACTCGCCCGCGCAGGCCAACACGTTGCCCTCGTCGGTGATGGCCACCGTCATGGCGCGCGTCTCGGGCAAAATGCGCCGGCACACCAAACGCGCCGACTCCTGCGTCAGACCGCCCTTAATGTCCTCGAGCATGGCCGAGGCCACCGAGAGCGTCTCCTCGGTGTACTGGGAGCGCACCGAATCGGGATTGAGCGTCAAAAAGATAAAGATGCACAGAAAGATGCACAGCAGCGCGCAGGCAATCACCGTGGCGATCGGCTCGATACCGGTCACCAAGGCAAAAATAAAGTACACCAGCACGCAAATGGCGCAGGCAACGGCAATGATGCGAAAGATTGATATTGAACTATCGCGCTGGGCGCGGCGGTCGATCATTCGGCCCCCTCCAGGATACTGATCAGTTGTGCGTCACGCCAAAGCCCGTCCATGATCTTGGGCCAAAAGCTCTGGAAACGCAGGTAGCTTGCGGCGTTTTGGCGCGCGTAGGTCTTGGCCTCGTCAATACCGTGGCGCCAGATGCGCAGGTAGCCCTCATGCTCGCGGGTAAACACGCTGCGGACCATAGCGGTCTTGCGCACGCGGTCGTCGAGCTCGCGCGAAATCCACGGGCCCGGGTAGGGCATGAGTGATGCCGCCGTAACGGGAATGAGCTCCTTTTGATGCGCGGCGAATGTCAACTTGGCCCGTTCGTAGTACCAACGGTATACATCCTGCATAAAGCGCGGTGAGCGCTTTTCGGACTCCGGAGGCAGATGGCGCACGGTCCACTCGTTATCGAACCACACGTCGTAGCCAAACATGCGCATGTTAAAGAGGTAATCCAAGTCCTCGCCGCGGGTGATAAACGGGTCAAAGGCTACACGCGTAAAGGCGCGGGCGTGCAGGGCCATCAGGCCGCCGCACACGTAGTTGGAGCGAGAGATGCGGGTGCCCGAGAGCGCCTTTTTCATCCAACGGTTGAACTCGATGCGCTTGGTCCACCAACGATGGCAGATGCCCGCCTTGTCCGTGGGAGCCAGCGGCGAGCCGTCGCGATCGTAGAAATAGCCGCTCTTGACCAAGATCGGCAAGCCCTGACGCGTCTGCTGCCCCAACGCATAGGTCGCGCGCTTCATAAAGTCGGCGTCGATGACAGTCTCATCGTCATCCAAAAAGATAACCGCGTCATGCCCCAGCACAGCGGCACAGGCTAGCCCCATGTTGCGGATGGCACCGTAGCCTCGCAGGCTCACGCACTCGCCCGAACCCTTGGGCGCGATCTGAGCAACCCGGTCTGCAATGCGCGAGGCCTGGGTGTTGGTGACAACGGTGACCTTGAGCGCGGGATGCGCGTCGACAATCTCGTGCACGCGCAGCGACACATCGGCTGTGGCAGAAACGGGACAGACCACCAAAAGGATGATGCGCGGGATGTCACGTACCTGCTCAAGCGAGGCCAGGCAGCGGTCGAGTTCGGGATTGTCGGCGTTGAGTCGCGTCGAATGGTCATAGGTGCCAGGGGCGTTTGCGCAAGCGTCATCGCCCGCCCAATACGTTGGAATCACGACCGTGGCGTTCATGCCTTACCCTCCCTGCAACACAAAAACGGGACGCCGCCAAACACAGGCGACGCCCCGCGACCTAGCTGATTCCATCATACCCACTTGGGCAAATCATTGCTCGCAAGTCGCAATGTTTATTGCGGATAACCCCAAAAGAGTACCGTGGACAGGCACAATAGCCGCTCGCTCCTATGCGGCATGCTCTGCCGCCCGAGTCATGCGGGACAGGCGGACCAGCAGCATAAAGCCAACGATCAGCAGCACACCAATGGAAAGGACGCCCAGCGACGGGTTGCCGGTCAGCGAGGTGACGACCGACACTAGGAAAGTGCCCATGACGCTTGCATAGCGACCGAAGATGTCAAAGAAGCCGTAGTACTCGTTGGACTTTTCCTTGGGGATAATGCGGCCAAAGTAGCTACGGCTAAGCGCCTGCACGCCGCCCTGGAACAGGCCGACCATAATGGCAAGCACCCAGAATTCAAAGGCGGTCTTTAGGAAGAACGCGGCGAACAGCACAATGCCCATGTAGGCGGCGACCGCCACCAGGATCATGTTGAGCGTGCCCACGCGTCCGGCGAGCTTGCCGTAGATGATGGCGGACGGAAAGGCCACGAACTGCGTAACGAGCAGCGCCAGGACCAACTGGGTCGAATCGATGCCCAAGGCCGATCCGTAGCTGGTTGCCATGGAAATGACCGTGTGCACACCGTCGATATAGAAGAAGAACGCGATCATGTAGACCAGCACGGTCTTGTTGTGGGCGATCTCGCGCATGGTGTGTCCGACCTCGGAGAACACACCGCCCACGATGTGGCCGATAGTGTCCTCGGGACCGCGCTCGCGACCGTACTTTTGCTTATAGGTACGAATGAGCGGCAGGGTAAAGACGAGCCACCAGGCACCAGTGATGATAAACGACAGACGCGTTGCCAGCATGGTAGGGACGCCAAGAGCGGGGCCACCCATGATGAGCGCCAGGCAGATGACGAACGGCACGGTGGAACCGATGTAGCCCCAGGCATAGCCCGAGCTGGACACGGCGTCCATGCGCTCGTCGGTGGTAATGTCGGGCAGCATGGCGTCGTAGAACGTCATAGAAGAGTTAAGGCCGATGGTGCACAGCACGTACACGGTCAAAAATGCCATGGCGGACATTGGGATAGCCTGCGCCAGGCAAAGCACCAGGCCCGTGAGGAAGAAGCCCAAGAAGAACTTGATCTTGTTGCCGGCGTAGTCGGCAAGCGCGCCCAGAATGGGCATGAGCATGGCGATGACCAGCGAGGCGATCGTCTGCGCATTGCCCCAGGCGACCACCAGGTCGGCCGAAGAAGCGCCGGTATTGATGGCGTTAAAGTAAATGGGCACCACCGAGGTATTGAGCAGCACGAGGGCCGAATTGCCCACATCATACATAACCCAGTTACGCTCGAGCTTGGTGTATTTCATGGACAGGGACCCTTCGTATTCGCCCGATATGCAGTTAGTTCATCGTACCCCAATTGTCCAGAACCGCCGGTAAGGATTCGGCAAAGGGGCACGCACGGGCCCTATTCCTCGCGGTCGAACTCCTCATCGGCTTCGAGCACGCGACCGCTGTAGTTGACGTGACTGGTCACGGCATCCATGTCACCAGTCTCGATGAAACGTGCGACCGTGCACTCGTAATCGACCAGCGCGCGATCAAAGACCTCGGGGAAACTCTCGTTCGAGACCTCGTCGGTAAAGGGATTCTTCCATGTCAGATGGCCCAGGTTACCGGTGCGCTCGGGCAGCTCCGTCGTCACGCGATGGGCAAGGCCGTCGAGCAGCGAGTAGTCGTGCACCAAGCCCTCAACCAGCGAGATCGCGCGCGTCTTTGCGGAGCCGGCCGGCTCAATCGCGCGGTAAAGTCGCTGCATATTGGCAACGGCAGCACCGTACTCCCCTGCCGGAATGTCAATGCCGTACACGCGTCCGGCAACATAGCTCATCAGCACGCCGGCCACGCGATTGATGCGATCGGTGGTGACGATCTCGCCCGCCGGCGGATAATCGTCGACCGTAGCGCCATCGCGTTTAAGCTGCAGCATCAGCACATCCAGGTCGCTCTCGATCACGGCATGGACCTGACTGCTCGAGTTCTCAAGCTCTGAATCGGACTCCACGATGCCAAACTGCTGCTCATAGACAAAAGGATGGGCGTTGCGGTCGAGCACGTAATGAGACAGCAGGCCCAGCGCAAAGGCGCGACCCAAGCTGGCGTCGCGCGGCAGCAGATGCGACACGCCGTCGCGCAGGCACGCGAACTGGCGAGACATGCGCGACCGATGCATGACCTGCGCCAGCAGCGTGCAGTCGGAAACACGCGGTGTCAGAATGTGAAAGAAAAACGGGTCGGGGCCTTGGTTGCCCAAGATAAAGGCAATGCGCTCTTCATCGGACGTGATGACGCCCTGCGGAAGACGGTCGATGCTTTCCTCGCCAAACAGATGATGGGTGATAAGCGCGGGCATAATGATCCTTTCGATTTCATTCGATGCCACCCATTATGCCCACCGCGCGCCCATGCCAAACCTGCGATGGTAAACGACGGCACGCAGACCGTCTACGCAAGCCCCAAGTGTGCTTTAACCTCGGCAGCGCGACGGCGGGACACGGGCACCGTCGAGGTTACGCGATCGAGCCTGAGCTCCATAAGACCCGTGGAACCGATCTCGACATTGTGCACGTCTTCCAAATTGACCAGATAGCTGCGATGAACGCGAATAAAGCCCTCGGAGACCAAGCGACGCTCGAGCGAAGAGATCGACTCATTGATCAGGTACGTTCCCTCGGCGCAGATGGCGTTGCAAAAATCGGCGCGCGCCTCAAAGTAGCAGACGTCTGCGGCGGGAATGAACACCTTTTTGCCCCCGCGGTCCACCGTCAGACGCAAAGGCTGGCGCGGAGCGTGGATAACACGACGGACACCCAAGGCTGCCTCGATCTTGTCGAGTGCCTTTGACAGGCGTGCGTCCTCGACCGGCTTGACGACATAATCGACGGCATCGAGGTTATAGGCATCAGCCGCATACTCGGCAAACGCCGTCACAAACACAACCACCGGCGGCGTCTTTAGGTTCTGCAGCGTCTCGGCAAGCTCAATTCCCGAGCGACCGGGCATGGTAATGTCTAAAAACAGCACGTCGGGCTTGTTCGACAGAATCGACTCCACGGCTTCGGTGACATTGCCCGCCTCGGCAATCTGGCCCACACGCGTATCCTTTTCCAACAGATAGCGTAGCTCAGCCCTAATGGGAGGTTCGTCATCAACCACCAAGATGTTCCAGCCTTCGGACATATGTGCTTCCCCTCTTTTTCTCTCAATCCAACCGCGTGCTACGCCGTCAACGGCGCGGGCTCATGCGGCTCGCCGTTCAGCTCGACGATGACCTGCGTTCCCACGCCCTCCTGGGACTTCACGCGCATGCCGGAATCTTCTCCGTAAAAGAAATGGATGCGCTGAAGCACGTTGAAGAGCGCCAGGCCGCAACCTCGCTTGACGGAGCCGTCGGCGGTAATGCTCTCGGGCTCCTCCAGGCGGTGTTGCTCAAACAGATGCGCGCAGACCTCTTCGCTCATACCGATGCCATCGTCCTCGACGATGATCTCCAAACCGTCATCGGTCTCGAAAGCCCTAACACGAATAGAAAGCGGCTCGGTCTCGCGCTGCGCGTGCTTGATGCAGTTTTCGAGCAACGGCTGCAAGATAAACGGCGGCACCATGCAATCGCGCACCTCAAAGTCGATATCGACCGAGACGCGCAGACGGCCGTCGCCATAACGAGCCTGCATAAGATTGATATAGCGAGTGCCCTGTTCCACCTCGTGCTCGAGCGTGGTGAGCGTATCGGAATCAGAAAGCGTCTGACGATAGTAGTTGGAGAAGTCGATCAGCAGCGACCTGGCCTTGTCCGGCTCGGTACGTACGAGTGACACGATGGTGCTGATGGTGTTAAACAGAAAATGAGGATCGACCTGCGATTGCAAGGCGCGCAGCTCCACGCGGGCCGTAAGCTCGTCCTGGCGCTCAAGCTCAAAGCTCGCAAGCTGCGTGGAAATGAGGTCGGCAAAGCCCGAGGCAAGCGCCGTCTGGCGCATATCGATGCTGCTCAGACGGGGATAATACAGCTCGAGCGTGCCCACGCAATGCCCGCGCACGGTAAGCGGTGCGACAATACCGGCGCGCAGGCGCGGAAAGTAGCCACCCGTCTCGGTCGAGGCATCGCGCGAGAACACGCTTTGCTCACCGCTGTTGATCACGTTGAGCGTAGTCCGCAGTACCACCGGGGTGCCCGCGGGGCATTTTGCCGAGTCCTCGCCCCAGCTCGCCAACACCTGCCTGCCGTCGGTAAAGCAGATGGCAGAGGCGATAGTTTCGGACAGGATGATCTTAGAGGCGCCCAGAGCAGCTTCGGGCGTAAGGCCGCGCGACGTGTAGGCGAATATTTTTGATGCGATGGCGAGCGTGCGGTCGGTTGCGCTCGATGTGAGGTCGTCGGGAACCACAAAGACATACGAGAAGAAGAAGCACAGCATGACCAAGCCGGCAATGACGACAACGGCCGGAACGGGATTGGGATTATCGGTTAGATCCCAGATGAGCAGCAGGATAAGCAGTGGAACGACAATACCGAGCAAGATGGCTTGAACCACATGCTGAGCGGTACGAAAGACCTTGGTAGAGTTGTAGCTCTTGCCCAGAATCAGCCTATTGAGATCCACTGTCATCTCCTTCTTACTGACGCACCCCATAGCAATAAAGAGGGCCGCAAGCGACCCTCTCCATTGCATTATGCAATCAAATACTGTGTTTTACATCAAGCCATCGATGAACGGTAGCTTAGGCGCTGTACTTGTTTGCCTCGCCGAAGGTGCCGGCCTCGACAATCCAGCCGTCCTTCATGATGACGTCCATGTTGTCGGTGTTGAGCACGTGGATGTCGGCGGCGACGTCACCGTTGACGACCAGCAGGTCGGCGCACTTGCCGGCCTCGATGGAACCGGTCTCGTCCTCGATGTGGCACATCTTGGCACCGTTGAGGGTGGCACAGGTGATGGTCTCGACCGGGGTGAAGCCGATCTTGTCGACGAACTCGTACATCTCCTCGATGGAGCAGGTGCCGTACGGGGTGACGAAGGAGAAGGAGTCGGAGCCGATCGTCATGACGACGCCGCGCTTCTTGGCCTCGCGCAGGCAGTCGTAGTTGCGCTGCAGCTCCTTCTCGACCAGGGTGCCCTCGTACTTGTCGTGCAGCTCGGGGACGTAGACGGGCGGATAGGTGGCGTACCAGGTGGGCAGGAAAGCGATCGTCGGGGTGAAGAAGGTGCCCTGCTCGGCCATGAGGTCCATGGTACGCTCATCGATATCGAAGCCGTGAATCAACTGCTCGCAGCCAAAGCGAACGGAATCGTAGGCAGCGGCGTGGTTGTTGTAGCAGTGGCTCCACACGGGGATGCCGACCATCTTTGCCTCTTCGACCACGGCCTGAATCTCCTCGGAGCAGTAGTGCTGGTCGCGGCCGGAGTCCCAGCGCCAGATGCCGCCACCGGTAGCCCAGATCTTGATGGCATCGGGGTTCTCACGCAGGCGACGACGGACGGCCTTGCGCAGATCCCAAGGACCGTCGACCTGATCGCCCCAGGGGTGCGATTCCTTGTTGAGCTCCTGGCTGCAGTGGTGGGAGTCGCCGTGGCCGGCAACGCGGCAGAAGCCAAGGCCGGTGGCCAGAACGCGCGGGCCCTTGAAGACGCCCTTGTCGATGCAGTCACGGATCTGGATACCAAAGCGGCCGATCTCGCAGACGGTGGTGAGGCCGTGGGTGAGGCAGTCGTAGGCCTGCTTGACGGCGACGGCCTGCTTCTCGAGGAGCGGCTGCATGACCCAGTCGGTGTCATCGTCGGTCAAGTTGCCCGAGAAGTGCAGGTGGGTGTCGATCAGGCCGGGAAGGACGGTCTTGCCGGCGGCGTCGATGACCTCAACGCCCTCGGGAAGGTCCTGCATGGCGCCGGCGTACTCGATCTTGCCGTTGTCGTCGACGAGAACGAGGGAGTTCTCGACCGGCTCGGCACCGGTACCGTCGATGAGCTTACCGCCAACGATTGCATACTTAGTGGACATGGTTCCTCCTTATGGATCCATATAGTGGGCGAGGCCGCGTTGGGTTAAGGCCTCACAAAGCTACCCAAGTGGTGCCGGGTTCGGTGCGCGGAAGAGAGGGTCCCGCGCACCTGATCCGCCCCGGCTCGGCGTTACTTTTTGCGGGAATTGGTGAAGGCCATGAGAGCCAGGCCAATAGCCAACCAGCCGATCACGATGCTCCACTCCACCATGTTGAGGGAGGCGGGAGAGAACGGAATCACGAGCAGGCCGATGATGATGGCGCAGGCAGCGATAGCGAGGCCGATGCCAAACTTGCCGCCGGGCACCTCGTAGGGACGAGGCAGGTCGGGCTCGGTGAAGCGCATGCGCAGGCAAGCGAGGGCGACCATGCCGCAGGAGAAGATGAAGGCGAGAGCCGACACGTTGGTCAGAGGGATGAGCATGTTCTTGCCCAGGAACGGACCGACGACGGTGATGGCGCCCAGAACGACGCAGGCGAGCTTGGGAGCGCCGGACTTGGGGTCGACCTCGGCGAACTGCTCGGGCAGCTGGCCCTTGCGGCCCATGGCGAGCATGATGCGGCTCGTGGCGCCGTAGAAGGAGTTCATCGGGCCCATGGGTCCAAGCGTGGCGATGACGAGCATGGCCAGGTACAGGAGCATGTTGATGCCCTTGAGGCAGGCGAGCGCGGGAACCGGGCTCTTAACAAACTCATGCCAGTCGAGGATGGTGCCGAACGAGTAGATGCAGACCATGTAGAAGCCGCCGGCGGCCAGCAGGGCCAGGGAGATGATCTTGCCGAACTTGTTCCAGTTAAGGCCCTCGGCTGCTTCCTCAGCCTGCTGAGGAATGGTGTCGAAACCGGCGTAGAAGAACGGGGTCAGAACCAGGACCGACACGATGCCGGCAAACAGGCTGGAGCTCTCGGTAGCGGCCTTGCCGCCGCCAGCGCCGGCGACCTGGGAGAACACGGGCATGGCGTTGTTCGGCGAGCCGGTGAACAGCGAGACGCCCATGGCGAGCAGCATGCCGCAGAGCAGGGCCTTGGTCAGGAAGGCCTGGAGCTTGGCAGCCGAACTGGCACCGCGGAAGTTGAGGAAGATGACGTAGACTGCAAAGCCGAGCGCGATCAGCGTCGGGAACAGGTAAACGTCGGCCCCCAGGATGGTGTAGAGCTTGACGGCGCGCAGCCACTCAAGGCCGGGCAGGCTGCCGAACATCTCGGACACGAGGGTCGAAATGGCGATGGCCTCCCACGGGCACAGGATGCCGTTGCCCAGGGCCAAAAGCCATCCGGTGATGTAGCTCAGCGTACGGCCAAAGCTACGATCGACATACTCGACGATGCCGCCCGAGATGGGGATAGCAGCCGTGAGCTCACCGAAAACAGCTCCGACGGGCACGAGGAAGATTGCACCCAAGAGGAATGCGATCATAGCGGGAACGGGACCGCCGCCCACGACCATCCAGTCGCCGACCTGCAGAACCCAACCGGTACCGATGATGGCACCGAAACCGATGGTGAAGAAGTTCCAGAGCGAGAGCGTTTTCTTCATGCCGCCGTTATCCTCGACTGCAACCTCTGCGTTCTTGTCCGCCATTGTTCCCCTCCTTTCCTTTTTGACGCCCCTTGACGTCACCCCTTGCGCGGTCTGTTTTGCCGCGCGCTTTTATTTCGTGGCTTTAAGATACGGCCTTGGCACAGCAGCGCCGCTTGTAGCTCGACCGAAGGCAGAACTGCAAAACGAGCGGCGCCGTTTTTGGGACGAACGGCGGGAGACGTCATTCGTCTTGGACGCTTTCATCTTGTCTGCTTTTGAATACCTGTTGCCGTGACGCTTGGCGCGCGGCGCGGCAACGTTCATACCATTTGTCAGGCTTTTGGCGCACATACCCATGTGTCGTGCATCTTTTTATGTAGGATAGACAAGTTACACATGAGGCAAGGTGATTCGAATGGCATACGGATACAATGACGGCGAACAACGGCCACAAAGCGTGCGCCTTGCCGGCCGCACCACGCCAACGCCCAGAAGCACCTCCGGCAACGACAACCCGCAGCGCCCCCAAGAGCAGCCCGGGGCTTCTTCGCGGCAGCAAAGCCGTACCGTGCAGCAGTCAGACCGCGTGAGTACGAGCACACGCCAACGCCAGACCGACACATCGCAGCCACGCCGCTACGATCGCCGTAAGACCGACTACTACGTTAAGCGCTCCTTTTCGCGACCTCAACGCGATCGCGGCAATTCCGCCCTTCACCCTGCGTCGCACGCCACAAGCCACGCGCTTCCGGCCCGCCGCCTACGCCTTGCGCTTTGCTCCATCGCCGCCTGCCTCGTCTTTGTGTTTTTGGGATCCTGTATCTCCCACGGGTCAGCCGGTCTTGAGCCCACTGCCGAGGACAGGCTGCTTAAAGCTCCCGTCGCGCCCGGTTACTCCTTTGCGTTCTCGACCCCACGCTCGCAATGGCAGGCCGGCACCATGCCCCACATCTACCAAATTGACCCCGCATGGTCGGAGCTGCCCTATGCCGGTGGCACTATTCGCGAAAACGCTTGCGGTCCCACCTGCCTCACCATGGTCTATATCTTTAAGACCGGCCATACCGATAAGACGCCGGTCGATATATGCGCACTGGCCGAAGCCGGCAACTACGCCCCCACCGGTGCCACCGAGTGGTCGTTTATGACAGGCGGTGCGTGGCAGCTGGGGCTCAACGGAACACAGCTCTATAACGATCGCGAATCGATTACCCAAGCACTTCGCTCGGGTGCGCCCGTCATCGCCGCAGTGCGCCCCGGTACGTTTACCAACGTAGGCCACTACATCGTGCTCTACGGCATCGACGATGCCAACCAGATTGGCGTCTACGACCCCAACTC
>USEF01000028.1 GCA_900553475.1 uncultured Collinsella sp.
TAGCCGTAGCAGGCGTCGTCACCGTAGATAAAGAAGCGCGCGTCAGGCAGGCCAATCTTGTCGACCACGCGGCGCGAGAACATGCCGCCCTCAAAGCACAGCTGGTTCATGGCGCGGTAGCCCTCGGGTCCTAGGTCCCACTTGGCGACAGGGTTGGGAATGCCGAGTGAAAGGATGAGTTGGTATTGCCAAAAGAAGGCACCGCCGTCAAAGTCCAGGCGCGAACCCTGGATGACATCGTAGCGGTCGGTCCACTTGGCAAGACGCTCGATGCCTTCGGGGATGACGAGCACGTCGTCGTCCATCACCCAGAACCACTGGGCGCCCAGGTCGTAGGCGCACTTGGTGCCGGCGGAGAAGCCGCCCGCGCCGCCACCGTTTTCAAGCTGCGGGGCGTAGATGACGCGGTCGGTGCCGCCCTGCGCGTCAGGCTGCTCGGTGTCGATGCCCCACAGGTTGGTCAGGCGCTCGTTGAATGCGGTGCACATGGCCTCGGTCTCGCGTGAATTCTCGTTATCGACAATCACGATGCGCCAGGGCGCGGCCGTGAGCTCGGTCATGGAGTCGAACAAATTGGCCAGGAGTTCCTGGCGTTTGTACGTAACGACGACGATGGCGAGCTTATCGATGGGGGCGGGGAGGGTTGAAGGCATGGGGCAATATATCCTTTCACGTGCGGCGCGCATGCGCTGCACGGAAGCTATCGAATACGTCCTTGGGACTGTCCTATTGTAAAGGCTCGGCGCACCTTGACGGCAAGCTTTGAATAAAACGCAGGAACCTGCCACGGGCCCGCCGCATGACGTGGGGCTGCTTTGCCCGCAAGAGGCTCCATAGATTATATAAACGCCCGCTGGCGCGCTGGCCCTTTGATACCATGAAACGACAGGTATTTCCTAAGGAGCACATTTGTCTACTAACGCCTCTGGCAGCCCTGTTCTGTCGCTGCTTATTCCCATTTACAATGTTCAGCGCTACCTGCGCGAGTGCCTCGATTCCGCCCTGGCGCAGACGCTCAAGGACATCGAGATCATCTGCATTAACGACGGGTCGACCGACAACTCGCCGGCGATTATCCGCGAGTATATGGAGCGCGATGGGCGCGTCAAGATGATCGACAAGGCCAACAGCGGCTACGGCGACTCGATGAACCACGGTCTGGAGATGGCGCGTGGCAAGTACGTTGGCATCTTGGAGTCCGATGACTTTATGGCGTCCGACGCACTCGAAAAACTTGTCTCGGCCGCCGATAGCAATAATGCCGACTTTGCGAAGGCGAACTTTGATTTCTACTGGTCTAAGCCCGAGGAGCGCCGTTCGCTGCACGAGATGTTTAGACCTCAGGATTGCGGCAAGCCGGTGCATCCGAGCGATACGACGCAGTTCTTTAAGCAAAAGCCGTCGATTTGGTCGGCCGTGTACCGTCGCGATTTTCTTGAGCGCAACGGTATTACGTTCCTGCCGACTCCGGGGGCATCCTTTCAGGACACGTCGTTCGCCTTTAAGGTGATCGCGTGCGCCGATAAGGCTGTTTACCTACATGATGCCGTGTTGTCGTATCGCCAGGACAACGAGAATTCCTCGGTCAATTCTTCGGCTAAGGTCTTTTGCGTCAATACCGAGTATGCCGAGATTGAGCGTTGGATTCGAGAGGATTATGCCCGCGGCCACGCAAGCGGCGATGTCGCGCGCATGCTCAAGTTCAATCAGCTCATTAAGTACGATTCGTACATGTGGAACTACGTGCGCCTGGCGCCTAAGTTCTATAAGGAGTTCCTGGTTCAGATGGCCAAGGAGTTCCAAGCGGCCTTGGACGCGGGGGAGTTTTCGCTTGACGACCTCAAGCCGTGGAAGCGCGCAAATCTCGCTGCCATCCTCAAAGATCCTGAGGGCTGGGTTGACGAGCATCCGAGTTTTGCGACGGATGGTGCCTTGGGGCGTGCTAAGTATTACGCCTCGGTTGGAGGCCCAGGCGTGGTTGCTGCCTTCCTCATCGAATCGCTGAGGGGGTAGGTCGGCATGGGAGAGGCCTCGTGTCCTAAAGCTACCATTGTCGTCCCCGTTTACAACTCTGCGCGCTCCATTCAGCGATGCCTCGATTCGCTGTTGGCCCAGTCTGAGCGTTCGATTCAGGTTGTCTGCGTCAACGACGGTTCGACTGATGATTCGTTGAACGTGTTGCGCCAGATCGCGCAGGCCGACGATCGCGTACTGGTGATTGACCAGGAAAACGCGGGCGTCTCGTGTGCTCGAAATGCCGGTATCGATGTCGCCGAGGGCGAGACCGTCTTTTTTGTGGACGCCGACGATTACATCGATGCCCAGACGGTCGAGCGCGTGCTGCATGCCATGGAGTCCGCAGATGCCGAGGCCGCCGTTTTTGGCGGCGTCTGTGAACCTGCCGATGCTGCCCCCAAACGCGTCCAGCAACTCATGAGCACCAAAGCTGGTGCTTTCGGCGCCCGTGATCCCCAACTGCTGTTCCATTCGAATGCGCAGCCCTATGCCTGCCGTGCGGCTTTTTCGCGCGAGCTGCTCAATCGCGAAGGCATTCGCTTCGCCCCCGGTTTGGCTTTGGGCGAGGACGTCGTCTTCCAATTTGCGGCTTATGCGCTTGCCCGCAGGACCGTCGTCATGCCGGACAAGTTCTACCACTACGTGATGGAGAGCGAATCGGCGACGCACGAGTTCAACAGTGCCGAGGCTCGTGCCAAAAAGCTTGACGCCCACATGAGGATGCTCGAGGAGGTCTTGGAGGACTGGGCAGCCTACGGTCTTTTGGACCTGTGCCCCGGCGAGCTGATAACTTGGTTTTTGGACCTCATTGTGTTCGACTTGGCGCGTCTGGATGCGGACGGCTTCCACCGTGTTGCCGGCCGCGTCAACAGGGCTTTCACGACGTTTTTGGGAACAGAGTGGGCGGATATGCCTGCTAAGGGCGCCGTTCGCCGTGTTGCCCACAAGCTCGTTGCGGCGACCTCGGGCGTTTCGATGGCAGACGCCACGCTGTTCTATCTTTCGACTCGCGGTCTCAAAGCCTGCCTGGAGCGCTTTCTCTAATTCCAAGCGCTGCCGCCCGCCGCAACTCGGCTGTTAAAATAACCCTGTTACACGCTATTCAACAGGAGGTTCTCTTGCAGAACTCTGATACCCCTAAAGTTTCGCTGCTTGTTCCCATCTGCAATGTCGAACGCTACCTGCGCGAGTGTCTCGATTCCGCCGTGGCGCAGACGCTTAAGGACATCGAGATCATCTGTATCAACGACGGCTCCACCGATAGCTCGCCAGATATCATCCGCGAGTACATGGAGCGCGATCCCCGTGTAAAGATGATCGACAAGGCCAACAGCGGCTACGGCGACTCGATGAACCGCGGCCTGGAGATGGCGCGCGGCGAGTACGTGGGCATCCTTGAGTCCGACGACTTCATGTTTGAGGATTCGCTCCAAAAGCTGGTCGCCAAGGCCGATGCTGAGCATGCCGATGTGGTAAAGGGCGACTTTTACCTGTATTGGTCCACGTCCAGCGAACGCCGTGAACTGTTTGGGATTATCGACGAGCATATGACGGGCGCCGCGTATTGCCCCGTCGATCGCCCGGGCATCTTCTACCGCAAACCTTCCATTTGGTCGGCTATCTATCGGCGCGAGTTCCTCAACGACAATCAGATTCGGTTCCTCCCCACGCCGGGTGCCTCGTATCAGGACGCAGGCTTTAACTTTAAGGTTTGGGCTTGCGCCGAGCGTGCCGCGTTTATTACGGACCCCATTTTGTGCTATCGCCAGGATAACGAGAAGAGCTCTGTTAATTCGCCCAACAAGGTGTTTTGCGTGTGCGATGAATATGCCGAGATGCAACGTTTTTTGGACGAGCGCCCCGAGCTTAAGGCTCAGCTTCAGGGCATTTTAATGCGCATGAAGGTCGATACGTACCGTTGGAATGATGAGCGTCTGGTCGATGAGCTACGCGAGCAGTTTTGGGAGAAGGCTTCACCCGAGCTCAAGGCCGATTGGGATGCCGGTCGCTTTGACCTGTCGCTGTTCGACCCGCGCGGCGAGACCGACTTGCGCCTGATGGTCAAGTCGCCCCGCGCCTATATCGATTCGCGTTTTGACTTTAAGAAGCCGGGCAAGCTCAATACGTTTAAGCATTACTTTAAGATTGGCGGCCTACCGCTGGTCTGGCGCGTGCTGACGTATCAGCGCACCTACGGCGACAACCCGCACCCTGACGACGTTCCGGCAGCACAGTAGGAGCGAGTGACTATGGCTACCCCCAAGATTTCCGTTGTCGTTCCCATCTATAACGTGGAGGAGTGCCTGGCCTGGTGCCTGGACTCCCTGCTTGCACAGGACATGCCCGATTGGGAAGGCGTGCTGGTCAACGATGGCTCGCCGGACGGTTCGCGCGATATTGCGGCTACCTATTGCGAAAAGGACGCGCGCTTTACGCTGGTCGATAAGGAGAACGGCGGCCTGTCGAGCGCGCGCAATGCGGGTATCGCTGCGTCCACGGCGCCTATCGTCGCGTTCTTGGATTCCGACGACCGATTTACGCCCGATGCGTGCCGTGTGATCGTAGATGCCTTTGAGCGCGAGGACTGCGACGTTTTGACCTTTGGCGCGAATCCGTATCCGCTGGAGGCGGGGTATCCGTGGCTTAACTATGTGCTGAGCCCGCGCGATGTGTCGTTTGAAGGCTATAGCTCTGACCTGCTGTTTAAGGAAGCATCTCGCCCCTTTGCATGGCGCACCGCCTGCAAACGTGAGTTTTTGCTGGGCAACGGGATCGTGTTTGACGAAACCGTTAAGTATGGCGAGGACCAGGTCTTCGATTTTGCTGTGTACGGTCGTTCGCACAAGACCGCGCTTATCTCGAACAAGCTGTATGACTACCGCGTGGCGCGCAAAGGCTCGCTCATGGACACCATGCGCTATGACGACGAGACGCGCCTGCTGGAGCACGTGAAGATTTACTCCGCGGTGCTGGCTGACTGGCAGCGCGACGGTCTCGATGTCCAGCATGCCGATGACCTGGCGTACTTCCTATGCGATCTGGTGCTGTACGATGCGCTCAGGTTGCTGGGTTCGGACTGCGGCAAGGTGTTTGCTGCCGTTGCCACGGCGCTTGCCGGTTCTGCCGTGGGCAGCGATGCGGCGCTCGCACAATGCGCTCCTTCTGTTGCTGCTATGGTGCGTGCGGCGCTTATCAGCAAGGCCCCCAATGCCCGTGAGTGCAAAAAGCTCATGTTCGATTACGACGTCTTGAGGTTTGGGCGCCTGGGTGCCTGCAAACGCATGGCAGCGAACGCCCTGGGAAAGCGAGAAGTGTAGATGAGTATCAAGCGTTTGGCGCTTTGCCGCAGTCAGGGCCGTCTGTTTGTGCTGCTTCGTTTTGCCGGTCAGGATGTCGCCGCGCTTATTGAGCGGGAGGGCTCTCAGGCGTTTGCCCATGCGACGACGAGCGGTTCTTGTGTGCCGTCGCTGGTGCTCCCGGTCGATCATGGCCGTGTGCTGGCGCTTTGTCCTTCCGTTTCCGATTACGAGCGCGAGCTCGCCGTCTTGGTGCTTCCGTTTTTGGATGGCTCGTCGATGGATGTCGTTTTTGCATCCGGTGGCCAAAGGTTGGGCTCCATTCGCCTCGATAGCCGCGTGGCCAAGCTGGAATCCAAGGTTAACTACAAAGCAAAGCCTGCGCTGTGCGCGCTTATCCGCGATGCTCAGCGTGGCGAACACTGCGGTTTCTACGAGATCGATGCCACTCGCTATTTGCCGGCAGACGCCGGCGCGGTGTGGCGCTATGAGGTTACTTGGGCGGGAGACCTCCAGTGCGCGCCTGAGCTCCAGATCTTCGATGCGCATATGAATGCCATCGATGTCACCGTGCATGTGTTTGAATCGCAGGTCGATGTGCCGCAGCAGAACGGATGCCGCGTCAATAAAACGTATCTGAGTGTTGAGATGCCTCAGGATATACGAGATTTTGTCGCGATTGTGAGCGACCCCACAGAGCAGATCCAGAGCGGGTTTTGCACCATGGATGGTCGCCTGTACAACGGCATGGTCGATGACAGTTGGAACCGCATGAAGGACGCGCGTGCAGACGACGCAGCTTATCGACGTTGGTTTGAGCGACATCGCGCAAAGCCGGGCGATTTAGCGTGCCAGCGTGTCGCTTCGGCGGCCTTTGCCTATAGACCGCTCGTGAGCATTGTGGTGCCGTGCTACAAGACCGATCGGGTCTACCTGCGCGAGCTGCTGGACTCGGTGCTCGCCCAAAGCTATGACAACTGGGAATTGCTGCTTATGGACGCCTCGCCCGAATGGGATGCGGTTGCCAATCTTGCGGCGGGCGTCAACGAGGAGCGCGTCCGTCGTGTTGAGCTGCCTGGTAACGGCGGCATTGTGGTCAACACCAACGCGGGTATTCAGCAAGCGACTGGAGACTACATCGCGTTCTTGGACCACGATGACATCCTGGAACCGGACGCGTTATTCCAGTATGTTTCCGCGCTGAATAAGGCGGCCGAGGGCGAGCGCCCCCAGGTCCTGTTCTGCGACGAGGACATGTTCCAGAAAACGGGGGAGTGGGGCCAGCCGGTCTTTAAGACGCAGCTCAACGTCGACCTGCTCTATAGCCATAACTGCGTTACTCATTTTCTAATGGTGGAGAAGGCGCTCATCGATCGCATTGGCGTGTCGCCAGAAGACGTTGCGGGTGCCCAGGATTACGGCCTGACGCTCCGCTGCCTCGCGGCGGGCGCGCGCTTTGAGCACGTTGCGCACGTGCTGTATCACTGGCGCGTGCTCCCTGGCTCTACCGCCGACTGTTCTGCCGATAGCAAGCCATATGCTATCGAGGCCGGACGCCTGGCTCTGCAGCGTCACTTTGACTCGCTGGGCATTCGCGGAACGGTCGAGGAGTCCGAGACGCCGTTTGTCTACCGCATGCGCTATGCGCTGCCGGAGTCTGCGCCGCTGGTGAGCATTGTGATTCCCACCAAGGACCACGTCGAGACGCTCGATGCCTGCGTGATGTCGATCGCCCAGAAGGCCACGTACGCCAACTACGAGATCGTCTTGGTGGAAAACAACAGCGAAGACCAGGAGACCTTTGCGTATTACGAAACCCTGCCGGAGCGCGTAGCCGCTGCGTCTGGTGGCAAGGGTGCAGCACGCGTTGAGTGGTGGCCGGGCGAGTTTAATTACTCCCAGATCATTAACTTTGGCGTTGAGCATGCCAAGGGCGATTACCTGCTGCTTCTCAATAATGACACTGAAGTCATCTCATCCGACTTTATCGAGGAGATGATGGGCTATCTTCAGCGTCCCGACGCGGGCGTTGTGGGCGCCAAGCTCTATTTTGCCGATCATCTGGTGCAGCATGCCGGCATTTTGGTTGGCGTGCGCGGCGCGCTTGCCCATGCCAACCAGGATTTCTCGGCAAAACGTGAGGGCTACCTTGCCCGTGCTGTGCGTCCGGGCAACTTTAGCGCCGTAACGGGCGCCTGCCAGATGGTCCGTCGCGACGTGTTTGAGCAAGTCGGAGGCTACAACGAGGAATTCGCCGTCGGCTTTAACGATGCAGATTTTTGTTTGCGCGTGTGGGAGGCGGGCTATCGCACCATCTTTACGCCCTATGCCGAGCTGTATCACTACGAGTTCACCTCGCGCGGCAGGGAAGAGGCCAACGAGGAAAAGATGCGCCGCTGGAAACGCGAGCAAGCACTGTTCATGCAGCGCTGGCCTGAGTTCTTCTTGACGGGCGATCCATGGTTGGGGTCGAACTTATCCGCTGAGAGCGAGTATTTCTCGCTTTAGAAAATGGGTTTTAGGAAGTCCTCAACTTACTTTCGATATGAGCTGAGAAGAAAGCAGCGTCTAGGCGATTTGCTGCAATGCATCACGATAGCTCGATACTTCCGCGATACGTTTATACAGACTTATACAACTGGATATAATTCGATATAGTCTACGATAAACTTTTAAAGCTAAGATTGACCAATAATCGATTGTCTTGAGAGGCAAACAAGTGAGCGCCACTGTATTCCATAACCCGTTTCGTCCTACTGCCGGCGCTGAGCCTCCGCGCATAATTGGTCGTGATGATATTGCCCTTGAGTTTACCGAGAGTTTGAATGCGGGAATTGGCGCACCTGCGAGGCTCATGCGCATCGCTGGACCGAGGGGCTCCGGAAAAACTGTTTTGCTCTGCGATCTTAGGGATCGTGCGCGAGAGCTTGGATGGAAGACCGCTATTGTTTCTGCTGGCCCTAACCTATTGCTGGACCTGAGGGATCAGGTTGCTGATTCTTCCCTTGCGACTAATGCTTCGGTCGGCGTAAACGCCGGCTTTGTTTCCGCGAAAGTCGATGTTGCACCCAAAGAGTCGAGTCTTAGAAAGTTGCTAAGCTCGGCAGCGAGGTCAGCCAAGGGTCTTTTTATTGCCATCGATGAAGTTCAGGACGCTCCGATTGACGATATGCGTGCCATTGCGTCTACGGTTCAGCTTTTGATAGGGGAAAGAGTAGATATCGCACTTGCCTTTGCCGGTTTACCCGCCGGTGTTATGGATCTTATTAACGGCAAGGCGCTTACGTTCTTGCGTCGTGCCCTCCCCGAAGATCTGGCGCCTATCAACCAGGTGGAGGTAGCGCTCTCTATGGGCGATAGCTTTGTCGCGACTGGCTTGACCATAGAGGACAATCTCCTGTCGAGAGCCGCTAAGGCCACTAAGGGCTATGCCTATCTGGTGCAACTGGTCGGTTATTCCATTTGGCAGCGCGCCAACTTGCATCGTGCCAAAAGTGCCATTGTGAGCGAGCGCGACGTCACTGAAGGCATTGCGCTGGCAGAGGCTCGTTTTCACGATGTTGTTCACGAGCCCGCGATTTCTGGACTGGGGCTCAACGATATCAAATACCTTTTGTCCATGTGCGAGGATAAACAACAGTCCAAATCAGCCGAGATTGCTAGGCGCATGGGTAAAAAGACCAATGAGATCAGCTCTATTAGGGCCAAATTGCTACAAAGAGAGGTTATTCAGGCACCACAGAGGGGCTACGTGCAGTTTGCCGTGCCGGATCTAGATATTTATCTGCGAGATAATGCCGAGGAAATTCTCGAACGGTTCTAGGTCGAGGTATTATTAGTTTTTTCTACAATATCTTTTTCTATCCAATTGGAAGAACTACGGTCGGCTGCTTTGCTGCCATAACAATCTGGTTTGTTGCGGGGAAAGTCGAATACTCCATAAACAAGGCTGTTTAACAGATAGCTTCAATCGAAGGCTTGTATTTTTGCTGCCCTTTATACTTCCGGCTTTGCATGCGTTGGACCAGAAGCTACATCTGTATCTAATAGTTTTTCTTGTCTCTGTCTTTGGATTCCTGCGTTATGTGCCGCTCTTTTGGATTCCCATCGACGGGCTGCTAGTGGATTTTATTATAATTTGCGTTCTTATTTGCTATATTAGCTGGTATGTAGACTTGTCAACAGTGAATTTCGCATTCTCCCATGTGGCTTATTGGTTCGTATTGAGGATCGGAACGGTCATATCTGTTGTCTTGTTAAACCATCGTCGTCGTTATATTTTGCTTGTTGCTATGGCCTATCTATACGTTTTGCAGGGCGGGCCTTCTTATGTCGCTCGCGCGGAAAGCCTGTTTATGGACATCGCTACCGTCATGGCCGGTCGTCTCGGGTGCTGGCCGGGCTTTGCTCGATGCTGATCATTTGGAGCTGATCGGCTATGTGGGCGAGACTATTGGCGCCGAAGGAACCCCGGTGGTAGCGCTTGTGGGGCAAAACGCTGCGGTCGAGACGCGTATGCCCGATACGGACACGTCCATGACCAGTATGGTGGTTTGGATCGATTCAACGGATACTGAGGCGCCAGTGGGGAAGGCTAATCCGACCGGGTGTCGAGCGCAAGCTCGTCCGCAAGTACGGCGCGTTCGGCCTGCTCGTGGTCGACGAGTGGCTTCTGGACAAGCCGGACACTGAGTTCAGGTCGATGCTGCTGGAGCTGATTGAGCTGAGGTGCGGCACGGCCTCGACCGTCTTCTGCACCCAGTTCAAGAAGAAGGACTGGCACCCGAGGCTCGGCGGCGGGGTACACGCGGACGCGATTGTGGACAGGATCGTGCACAGCGCGGTCTGGTTCGACATGGGCGAGGCCAACATGCGGCAGCGCCGCGGATAGACCGGTAGCGATAAAAAGGCACCGGGGCCAGTGTCGGCCCCGGTGCCCAGGCGCGATATCGGCGGTGCTGTTTCGCGATATTCAGCAGTGCTCAAGCGAGCAAATACTCAACTTGAGTTCCGTTGATACCGGTATTTCGCCTTGTCCAGCCAAGTATTTGGGCATAGCTCCGACTCTAGGAGTATATTGCTTTCGATAGTCGATCATTTACTTCATCTGCTTAGGTATCGATGCAATATTTAGTTTGAGAATATCGGTGACTCCTATGCGTGCCCCCAAATTGTGATACGGCTTAGTTGCCTGTCGACTGTGAATCGTCCCAATTATTATGTTTTCTCCTTGAGAGGAAGTAGGGGCCACGCTCCTAAGAGCGCCTGTTTACTTATTTTCGCGGCAAACGAAACCCATCACGCCTTTGGTGGAAATGCTGTCGACTCCACGCGATGGTACATTAGTTTGGAAATGAATATCTCCAAATTGACCACCTCCTCCCTCAAACAAAAAAGAAGGATTCATGGCATTAAAAATTGTTGACAGATATAGTATTGAGAACAAGTGTCATATAAGTGTTAAGAGGTATCTTATGGATATTGTCGATTACGTTTCTTTCAAAGAAGTATTTTGCTCCATCATGGGAATCAAGAGCTCTCCAAATAACGCCAGTGATGATTTGACATGTCATTTAAATCTCAGTTATCGAATTGAAGAAGAGTTTGACCCCGAGATTTCGGATTTTGAGAAGACAATTATTATAAATGACGACGACTTGAAACACGAATATGATAAAGCGGTTGAGGCCATTGGTGATTTTCATGGTATGGAATGGTTTTCAAATGGTAAGAACTATGAGTGCATGGTCGATATATCCGGATTATATGCAACTCATTTTACAGATCAAATTTCATGTAAATCGGTAAATGCAGATGCTGAATTTAGAATGGGTCCGGCGAGCGTTACATATATTTTTTGTATTATATTAATGTTATTAAATGAAGGTTGTTTTGACGGCAATACTTTCAGAGGCAGAAATCCTTTTTTGCGACGCCTGAGATCGCATTCAACCACCGGTGGAAGAACCGTATCTCATAATGTTGATGATTGGACATCTGCTTTTGTTGAAATCACAGGTATTCTCTCCTTACGAATAACTACCAAAGGGTTTAGAAAAGCGAAACAACTTCGTGAACGAGCAACTTCCTTCCAATTTAAGTACATCTCTTGTTTAGATAGGCCACTGAGGCTAATTTCATCGCTTGATGAGTTTTTAGAAAAAGGAAGTTACGGGAGGCTATCTGTTGCGAAGTTAGAAATTGATTGTGTTCCGGATGTAAAATTTGACGACAGCGCTGTTAATCATTTTTGTCTTGGCGTGTCTTCGAGAAGCCCATATTTGCAGTTTTTGTCCTTCTATCATTCGATTGAATTTTACTTTAATTCCGCCTATCGAAAAATGACGACCGAATTGTTGAGAAACGAGCTCCAGTCGGTTGAATTTGCATACAACGATCAGCATCTGTATTCGATTGTTAGTAAGTTAGAAAAAGAAATATCCCATAAGAGCGAACTTGGTTTTGGAAATGAAAAACGTGAGCTTGAATACTTGGTTGAGTCGTGTGTCCATGTGCCTCGGCTAATGAAATCCCTACGTCGCTATCGTTTCGATTGGTCTGTGTGGTATTCGAGCAATGGGGTTGAATTTGAATCTGATGCTCCAGTTATAGATTGGGAATCCGATAATGTAGCTGGATTAATAGCTTCCCGAATTTATAAAGTAAGAAATGCGATTGTTCACAGTAAAAAACAAACTTTCGGTGCGTTTATTCCTTTTAAGCACGATCGCGCACTTTCCTATGAGATTCCTTTAGTTAAATGTGTTGCCGAAGAGGTCATTGATAACAATTCTTCGCGCGTATAGCTTTCGCTTTAAACTTCCGTTTGGTTCATAGTCTTTGTGGTCAAACTTAGCATTGAGATATGAATTTCGTTTCGATTGGATGGCGATTATTTCGATACGGCCATGACGCCGGTTGCGGATGGATGAGTCAGTATTCACTGTCTCTTCTAGATCAGGATTGATGCGAGCGATCCCTCGCTTCTTCCAATATTCTTAATGCTGATCGGGTGCTGCCGTTGATTGGCCCGGGTATTCTCGTAGCTGACGCCGGGAATCTGGCGTGTTTCGTCAAGAGGATTTGAGTAAAAAGAGCATCGGGATTTGAGCTGGGCGCGCTCCGGTCGTGCGCGCCCTTTTTGAGGCATTTACCCCTCCTGCATGAGGGCGTGACGCACGTTGCAGGACTCCCTGCGGAACTGGACGAGCCTTCCGTGGTGGCATTAGACCGGCGTACGGACAAAATGATCGCCGTGGGAGAGAAGGCCAAGTTGATGTATGAAAAGACGCATGACAATATCCGCACGGTACGGCCTTTGCGCGAAGGAGTCATCGCTGACTTTTATGCCTGCGAACAGTTGATGCGCGGGCT
>USEF01000029.1 GCA_900553475.1 uncultured Collinsella sp.
ACGTACACCTGCTTCCAGCGCCGCTTTGCGGCCTGTGCAGCAGCCCGTGCGGCCCCTTCGTCCCGGAATATGCCGAACACCGCCGCACCGCTGCCGGTCATCAGGGCGGTGACAGCGCCATGCTCCCGCAGCAGGGCCTTGATGGCCCCGGTATCCTTTGCCCCGCTGCACTCTTCCAGCGCATTGCCGGCGGCAGCACATACGGCGTCCAGATCTCCGGCGCGGATGGCTGCTTCCTGCGCTTCACAGTCCGGGTGGGTGCTGCTGCCCACGGTATCGTAGGCGGCAAAGGCCTCCGGGGTGGACACGCCGTAGTCCGGCATCACCACCGTGAACCAGCAGTCCGGCACGGGCGGCAGCGCCTTGATCACATCGCCCACACCCTGCACCCGGCAGGTGCCGCCCATCAGGGCAAAGGGCACGTCCGCACCAATGCCCGCGCCCAGCGCACACAGCTCGCTCATGGAAAGCTTTGCGCCGTACAGGGCATTCAGACCCACCAGCACAGCGGCGGCGTCCGCGCCGCCGCCGGCCATACCAGCCCGCACCGGGGTGTTTTTGTGGATGATGATATCCACCCCCGCCAGCAGCCCGGTGTAGTGAAAAAACGTCAGCGCTGCCTTGATGGCGGTGTTTTTATCGTTGGGCTGCACAGGGCTGCCCGGCAGCTGCAGGCTGAGCCCGGCGCTGCGGCGCAGCACCACACGCTCGTACAGGGTGATGGTCTGCATGGTCATGTCCAGCGCATGGTAGCCATTGGGCAGCAAGCCCACTACATCCAGTGCCAGATTGAGCTTGGCCGGGGCCAGCACGGTCACTGCGTTTTTCCGCTCTCGCCGTTCCATCCGTGTTCCTCCTCAGTTGCCGTGGTAGATGTTGTTTTCCACCAAAAATTCCCGGATGCGCTTCAGCGCCTCGGTCAGGTGCTCCACGCTGTAAGCGTAGGAAACGCGGCAGTACCCCTCGCCGGAAGCACCAAAGGCATCGCCGGGGATGATGGCAACGTGCTTTTGCTCCAAAAGCTTTGTGCAGAACTCCTGACTGCTCATGCCGGTGCTCTTGATGCAGGGGAAGGCGTAGAACGCGCCCCGGGGCTCAAAGCAGGTCAGACCCATATCGTTGAAGCTGCGCACCACCAGACGGCGGCGCATATTGTACTCGTCCCGCATCCGGTCGATCTCGCCGTCACACTCTTTCAGGGCGGTGATGGCGGCGTACTGGCTGGTGGTGGGGGCGCTCATGATGGCGCTCTGGTGGATCTTGGTCATAATTTTGATGATGGGAGCCGGGCCGCAGGCATAGCCCAAGCGCCAGCCGGTCATGGCATAGCTTTTGGAAAAGCCGTTCACCACGATGGTGCGCTCTGCCATACCGGGCAGGGTGGCAATGGAAACGTGCGGCCGCAGGCCGTAGTTCAGCTCTGCGTAAATTTCATCAGACAGCACCATGATATCGGTGCCGCGCAGCACCTCAGCCACTGCTTCCAGATCCTCCCGCTCCATCACTGCACCGGTGGGGTTGTTGGGGAAGGGCATGATGACCAGCTTGGTCTTGGGGGTAATGGCTGCCTTCAGCGCCTCGGCACGCAGACGGAACTCGTCCTCCTGACGGCAGGCAACGTGCACCGGCACGCCGCCGGACAGGGTGGTGATGGGCTCGTAGCACACAAAGCAGGGCTCCGGGATGATCACCTCGTCCCCGGGCTTGACCAGCGTGCGGATGCACATATCAATGGCCTCGCTGCCGCCCACGGTCACAAGGATCTGCCGCATGGGGTCGTAGCGCAGGTTCATGCGCCGCTCCAGATACCGGCTGATCTCGGCACGCAGCTCCTTTAAGCCGGCGTTGGAGGTATAGCGGGTGCGGCCGTGCTCAAGGCTGTCGATGCCGGCTTCGCGCACAGCCCACGGGGTCTTGAAGTCCGGCTCGCCCACGCCAAGGCTGATGCACTCGGGCATTTCGGCGGCCAGATCGAAAAATTTGCGGATGCCGGAGGGGCGCATGGCCTTGGCGGCAGGCGCGATCAGTTTATCATAATCCATCACAGCACCGTGCACTCTCTTTCATCAATTTCTTCATCCTGATACAGCCGCCCCTCTTTTTTGTAGGTGCGCAGCACAAAATGGGTGGCGGTGGACAGCACATCGTCCAGCGGAGACAGCCGCTTTGCCACAAACAGGGCGATCTCCTGGAAGGTCTGGCCCTTGATGACCAGCTGCAGGTCGTAGCCGCCGCTCATCAGCAGCACGCTCTCCACCTCGTCAAAGGCGGCAATGGTGGCTGCGATCTCGTCAAAGCCGCGGCTCTTTTTGGGGCTGACGTTCAGCTCGATGACCGCCTCCACGCGGTTCACCTTGGCCTTTTCCCAATCCACAAGGGTCTTGTAGCCCTTGATGATGCCCTGTGCCCGGGCAAGATCCATCATCGCCGCCACCTCGGCGGGGGATTTGTTCAGCATGGTGGCAATGTCCTCCACGGGCAGCCGGGCGTTGTTTTCCAGAATCTTCAAAAGCTGTTCCATTGTCATATACTCCTTATCAACCCTCTACACGGAAATCCGCGGGAAATTATGTATAAGTATAGCACAAGCCCCTGCAGATTGCACTTGATTTTTATATAGAATGTCTTTTGCCCCCGTATTCTGCTCTTTTTTACAAAAAGTGTGTTCAAATTTTGCTAAATCTGCTATACTGGAAGGGTAAGCGTGTGCCGGGTCTTTGGCGGCACCAATCACTATAAGGAAAACGAGGGTGGAAACCATGAAAGCTTTCATTACCGTCATTGGACACGATACCGTGGGCGTTGTCGCAAAGGTGGCCGGTCTGTGCACCGAGTTGAACATCAACATTGAGGATGTGACCCAGAGCATCCTGCAGGGGATGTTTGCCATGATCATGCTGGTGGATCTTTCCAACTGCAATGTTGACCACGACCAGCTGCACAAGCGCACCGATGCACTTGCCGCCGAGATGGGGATGCAGATCAACGTGACCCGTCAGGAAGTTTTTGACGCCATGCACACCATCTGAGCCGGAAAGGAGCCCGCAACCGCTATGAGTATGTTTAACACCGGGGATATTCTGGAGACCATCGAGATGTTCACGCAGGATAATCTGGACGTGCGCACCGTGACCATGGGCATCAGCCTGCTGGACTGCATCGATCCGGACCCCAAAAAGGCCTGCGAGAATATCTATAACAAGATCACCACCAAGGCTGCGAACCTTGTCTCCACCGTGGAGCGCATCAGCGCCGAGTACGGTATTCCCATCATCAACAAGCGCATCAGCGTTACCCCCATCGCCATGCTGCTGGGTGCCTGCCCGGAGGCAGACCCCGTGGACTTTGCAAAGACGCTGGACGCCGCCGGTAAAAAGGTGGGTGTCAACTTTGTGGGCGGTTACAGCGCACTGGTGCACAAGGGCTTTTCTGCCGGTGACCGCCGCCTGATCGAGTCCATTCCCCGCGCACTGGCCGAGACCGACATCGTGTGCAGCTCGGTGAACATCGGTGCCACCAAGGCCGGTCTGAACATGGACGCCATCAAGCTGATGGGCGAGGCCGTCAAGAAGGCCAGCGAGCTTACCGCCGACCGTCAGTGCATCGGCGCAGCAAAGCTTGTGGTCTTCTGCAACGCGCCCGAGGACAATCCCTTTATGGCGGGTGCTTTCCACGGTCCCGGTGAGCCCGACTGCGAGATCCACGTCGGTGTCTCCGGCCCCGGCGCGGTCCGCGCCGCGCTGGCCCGGCTGCCCAAGGATGCCCCCATCGACCAGGTGGCCGAGCTGGTGAAGCGCACCGCCTTCAAGATCACCCGCGTGGGTCAGCTGGTGGCAAACCTCGCCTCCAAAGAGCTGGGCGTACCCGCCGGCATCATCGACCTGTCGCTGGCCCCCACCCCCGCTGTGGGCGACAGCGTGGCCAACATCCTCGAGGAGATGGGCCTTGAGACCTGCGGCTGCTGCGGCACCACTGCCTGCCTCGCCCTGCTCAACGACGCTGTCAAGAAGGGCGGCGTCATGGCCAGCTCCAGCGTGGGCGGTCTCTCCGGCGCCTTTATCCCCGTGTCCGAGGACGCCGGCATGATCGCCGCCGTCGAGGCCGGCGCGCTTTCACTCGAGAAGCTCGAGGCCATGACCTGCGTGTGCTCCGTTGGCCTAGACATGATTGCCATCCCCGGTGACACCCCGGTCGAGACCATCGCCGGCATCATCGCCGACGAGATGGCCATCGGCGTCATCAACAACAAGACCACGGCCGTCCGCGTGATTCCTGCCATCGGCAAGGGTGTGGGCGACTGCGTCGAGTACGGTGGCCTGTTCGGCCGTGCGCCCATCATGCCGGTGAACCCCAACGCCGGCACCGTGCTTGCCCACCGTGGTGGTCGATTCCCGGCACCGCTGAATTCGCTGAAGAACTAGCCTAGGGGTTCGGGCGAGGAGCCCCGGGGAGGGCAAATATATAAGGTCGCCTGCTCGGACAGTCCTGACTCGCACGGAGAGCACATTAAGTGCTCTCCGGCTCGTGCGGAACTCGCGATCGACCTTATATATTTGCCCTCCCCGGGGCTCCCGCACAACGGGACCTCGGTTGAGTTCTATCCCGGTGGCAGTCGCTTCGCTTCTGCCCTACGCTGCTGATGCGAAGGTTTGGCGTTGGATCGGTTCTTTCTGATATATGCTGGTTGCGGCTCTTCTTTTGGGAGGGGCCGCTTTTTTGTTGTGAGGAGGATGGCCCGTGGCTGATGGGGTAATTCGTTCTGAACTGCTTTCTGCGGATTGGAATGAGGAATGGATGCGCTTGCAGGCTGCTCGGCATCAGGCTGACGACTCTTTTGAGTGGGACAAGAGGGCTCGGCATTTTCGGCCGCTTGAGACTGCTCCGTATGCCCGAGATTTTATGAAGCTGTTGGCACTCCAGCCTGGTGAGTCGGTGCTTGATATGGGGTGTGGGGCTGGATCGATTGCTATTCCGCTTGCGCAAGACGGGCATCCCGTGATTGCCGCTGATTTTTCCCCTGCCATGTTGGGCACCCTTGATGCTGGCATTGAGTACTATGGGCTCGAGGACCTGATTACGCCGCTTGAGCTTGCTTGGGACGATGATTGGGATTTGGCTGGACCGGTTGCCAAGGCTGTGGATGTTGCCTTTGCCAGTCGCTCTGTCACCACGACCAACCTAAAGGGCGCACTTGCCAAGCTTGACCGTACAGCTCGCCGGCGTTGCGCTGTCACGATGGTCGCTAACTCCAGCCCGCGCTATGATCTGCACTTGATGAACGCTATCGGCGCCTCCGTTACCTGCAGCAATGGCTTTGTGTATGCCTTTAACATTCTCATTCAGATGGGTGCCCTGCCGCAGGTTACGTACTTTGAATCGCCTCGTCGCGATACCTTCGATAGCCTTGAGGCAGGCGTAGCGGATTTTTCCCGTATGCTCGAGCATGGCAACGAGGATAAGATCGACCGCCTGCGCGACTACATCGCTCAACACATGATTGAGAACCCCCATGCCGGTGAGCCGGGCTCCAAGGGTGTGCCGCAGGGACGCTACATGCTCGACCACGTCCGCAAGGTTCGTTGGGCGTTTATTGCATGGGAGCCGGTCTCTGCGCCCAGCTCATAGCCTGTTCGCAGCCCGCACCGCCCACTCACTCGGCATCCGCATTCTTTTTGAACTGGGCAAACGCGCTCCACACCGCACCGTTCCTGCGCTATCGTGGGACAGCTCACGTAGATTAAGGCCCCATCGTGGGGCGCCCCATACATAGAAAGCGAGAACCCATGGCACTGACAGGAGCCCAGGTCAAGCAGCTTCGCAGCATGGCCCATCACCTCAACCCCGCCATCATCATCGGCAAGTCCGACGTCAACGAGGGCACCGTCGAGCAGACGGTCGCCTACCTGGAGAAGCACGAGCTCGTTAAGTGCTCCGTGCTCGATGGCTCCAGCCTTTCCGCCCGCGAAGCCGCCGAGGAGCTCGCCGAGCGTTGCCACGCCGATGTCGTTCAGGTCATCGGCCGCAAGTTCTCGCTGTATCGCAAGTCCTCGCGCAAGGACATCGAGAAGATCAAGCTCGTCTAAGAGCCAATGATCCGGCGAGCCAACATATAGCAAGCTTACGGGTGCCCAAGTACTTCGGGCGCCCGTTTTTTTATCGCTCGACCAGCACGCGACTGAGCCGCCCCTCCACCAGGCGCTCGTATAGGCGCCGCGTCTCGGGCTCGGGCACGCCATTGACCTGCTCCCTCAGATGGTGCATATGCCCGCCGTATAGCTCGACGATATCGCGCCGCCGCCCCGCCGCACTGTAGACGCGCATGGCGCAGCGCACCATATCCTCACGCGCCGTTTCCTGCCGAAGCCCCGACTCCGCTAGCCAAATCGCCGACTGCAGGTCGTTTTCTTCTAGAGCGGCATTTGCCCCCTTAATCATGCAATCGATGTACTTTGACTGCATAATGCGTCGCATGCGCAAAAAGTAGGTGGGATTACAGCCATTGGGAACATACAGCGGTCCGGCATAAAGCTGCTCAATCTTAAGGCACAGCTCAACTAAATGGGGCCCGCGCGCACCCGTGCGATTTCCCAAAACCTCGCGGCTTATCTGGTCAAACAGCCGTACATCGGTCTTGACGTAGTCGCCGTTGAGTCCGATGCATTCATTTTGGATGAGCACACACGACTTGCCATCCGGCGTCGGTCCCAAAGCCGACCGCAAGCGCGATATCGTCGAGTACAGGTTGTTGCGGGCGCTATTGAACTCGGCATGGGGCCACAGCTCCATGGCCAGCGTCTCACGATCGACGAGCGCATCCATGCCCAGCGCAAGCCGCTCGGCAAGCGTCGCCGCCTTCTTGCGGCGCCACATTTTGTCCGTGATGGGAAACCCGTCGCGCTCGGCGCGAAACGCACCAAACATGCGAATCTCGATATGGTCGATGGTATCAACGGCTTCAACCTCGCCGGCCTGGAACAGGCGCTCGCCCTCCCCTTCCAAATCGTCGCGCAACGAGTACCGCGACAGCTCGCGCACGGGAAGCTTCTTACGTATCCTGGCCGCCGGCTCGCCCAGACAATGCATGGCAAGGCGCGCAAAGAGCCGATACGATGGCTCTAGAATCCCCGCACGATTCATGGACATCCAGGCCGCAAGATCGCTATCTCGTCCCGCACAGGCCAAATGCAGCGCCACCATCCAGGCTTCTGCTCCACCAACCTGCGTCTGGCTTATATCGAGCAACTCCGCTTCCTCGCGAACCGAAACCATCGAAGTGTTACGCAGATATGCCGCACGCTCCAGCAGCAATGCGTTATCGCGCATATACGCAATCGACTCCTCGGCAAGTTTGAGCACTTGGACCGCACGGAACTTTGCATTAACCGGCCGTCCCTCTGCCAGCGACTGCCAGCCTTCTAACAACAGGCCAAACAGCTGAATCTGGTTGTCGCGCATGCGCACGGCAAAACGATCGAGCTCGTTGAACGCCGCATCGTCGGTTACCGGCAAGCCGGAAAGGAGCCGCCGTGCCGCCAACACCATGCGCACCCAGATAGCCATCGCCTTAAGCCCACGTACGTCGAGCGCCTCCCGCACCACCGTCATCTCGTCGTCGCGCTCGTCGGTTCCCGCAAACGACCCGTCAAAGAGCTCCACCAGCATGCTATCGGCCCGTATAACAATCCCCGCGATGTCGAGCTCGCAGTCGTAGGCCTTGCTCGTTTTGAGCTGTTGTAGAACGCCGCCGTCATCTCCCCGCTCGGTCAGGCAGCGCTTGACCTCGATATGCGCAGACAACATATCGAGTGCGGTATGGGATGTCTCGATTTCTGGCACGGCCAGGTTCGTAGGAAGCCCAAGCCCGTTGTCCCCATAGCAAACAGCCGTCAGTGTCTGGGCCACCCTCCATGAAACAGGGTCTATTTCGCAGGCCGCCCGTTCGCCCCCGCGCTCGATGACCGATGCCATATAGCGAGCGAGCTTTGTATTGGACACGCTGACCGCTGCCAGATATACGCCGAGCGCCTCGGCAGGCGTTGGCTCTGGGGCCGGATCGTCGGCATCGATCGTGCCCAGCGCCGCTCGGCAGATATCGGCCCCGTGCCCCGTCAGAGCAAGATCGACCCCATACTGCCCAGCAAGTTCAAGGACCGCTTCACGGTCCAAAAAGGCGTCCGCCAGGTCCATCGCCGCATCGCATCGGCCCGCCTTAAGCAAAATCCGGGCCGCCCTCGGAACAAGTTCGGGGCGAACCTCGGCCACCAACTTACGCAAACGCAAGCGTCCGTTATCCTCCGTGCCCAGACACGTAAAACTCCGCTCGGCGGGATCCAAGCCAAAGATCGGGTAGTCGCGTACAAAGTAGGACTGGTCGACCATCGACAGCCTCACCCCGCAGGCCTCGAGTTCCGCGATATTGCCCTCGCCCATCAAAACCATGAGACATGCCACGCAAAACAGCGCGTTATTGTCGAGCGAAGCCAGATCGACAAGTGCCGCGCCATATACGTTGACAATCTCGTTTTCGAGCAGACCGGCTACGTCGCCTTGGCCATACAGACCCGTCTGCAATGCCGAAACCAGCTCGGGCACGCCCTGCGTGAGCTGATAAAAGTCGAGCGATGTGCTGATCGAAAACGCCGATGCCCACGCCGAATACTCATAGGCATGCACCTTGAGCATCTGCGCATTGATCTTAACCGAATCGCCCAGCCCATGAATCAGCTGACGATTTGAAGGACGGCAGGAGATAAAGACCCCCACCCCCATAGCGCGCAGGCCGCGAATCCTGTCGATGAGGTCTTCGGTATCGCGCTGATCGAGGTTTGGCACATTATCAATCGCGATAAGGGAGTGCGGTTTGTCTTTGAGTTCTTCGGTAACCACCTCGAGCTGCATAAACACCTCGCGCCCAATGGCGCGATCGGCCTCGATAATCCGCACGGGGCCTCGCGTCGGGTCGCTTTTAACCTCATGGGTGTACTGCAGCAGCACCGAGGTCTTCCCAAACCCATCGGGCGCATAAAGAACCACGATGCCGGCCTTTCGGCCCTTGGCGATAAGCTCATTCATCAAGCGTTCGCGTCGCACCATATAGCCTCCGCCCAGAGGCATCAGCTCGAGCTCATCTATACTGCTCAAATCGTTTACCATGCCCGCTCCTCAACTCGACCGTATGGACACTGTAGCCGCAAGACCATACAAGCCGCGCTATGAATAGAGCGACCTTGTGTTTTAGGTTGTCTTTTGGTACGCAAGCGGCAAGTTTTTGTACAGCGAGGGCCGATTGTTATTAATCCCCCGACTAATCGGTCTTTAAGCAGGTAAATGAGCTTGTCAGCTTGTCCCATCTAAGCGGCAGTGTAACGCAGATGAACAAGGTTCAGTCATGTCATTCAACTCGCCTAGCACCCGCTACCGTCTACGACCTTTTAGTGGCATTTTTGCATAAAATCTGGTATGGAATGAATCAAGCTGTTGGGCATCCGGCATTCGTCAAGCTTGCGGCAAGTTTTTGGTCAAGTGGGCGGAAAGGGATAGCAAAAAGGCCCCCGCAAAGCGGAGGCCTTAGACAAGGCTATGTCGAGCTGCAGGATTCGCGCTACTCGCAGAGCGAAAGGGCGGCCTCGTCGGCAACGACAACGCAGTTGGTGTGCAGCTGCAGGATCGAAGCCGGGCACTCGGGCGTAACCGGACCATAGCACATGTCATGCACGGCCTGAGCCTTGGCCTCGCCATTGGCGACGACCAGGATCATGCGGGCATACATGATGGTCTGGGTACCCATGGTGTAGGCCTGGCGGGGAACATCGTCGATGCTGTCGAACAGGCGGCTGTTGGCCTGAATGGTGCTCTCGGTGAGATCGACGCAGTGCGTACCCTTGGAGAAGTGGTCATCGGGCTCATTGAAGCCGATGTGGCCGTTGTTGCCGATGCCGAGCAGCTGCAGATCCGGGTAACCGGCGTCGGCGACGATCTTGTCGTACTCAGAGCAGGCAGCGGCGGCGTCGGGGTTGGAACCGTCGGGCACATGCGTGTTGTTCAGGTCGATGTTGATGTGATCGAAGAAGTTCTCACGCATGAAGTAGTGATAGCTCTGGGGATCGTCGTGCGAAAGGTCGCGATACTCGTCCAGGTTGTAGGTGCTGACCTCGGCAAAGTCGACGTCGCCCTTCTTGTACCAAGCAGCGAGCTGCTTGTAGGCACCGATCGGGGTGGAGCCGGTGGCAAGGCCCAGCACACAGTCGGGCTTGAGGATAACCTGCGCCGAGATAATATTGGCGGCCTTGCGGCTCATGTCCTCGTAGTCTTTAGCTTTAATGATCTTCATTACGCGTCCTTTCTCGTACAAGAGAGGCAAGGCTCCCCTACAAGCACTTGCCCGCGGCCCGCGTCGGCCGCAACCAACGTGTGCGGCCACCAGGGCGAGGTCGCGTAATGTATGTGTCTCGTGTCTAGCCGCGTCGAGGCCCCTGCCCGTCCACGGTGACCCGAAGCTGTTTAGCCTCGGACGTCTCCCATCTTGCCACGGAGGGCGTCCTCTTTCAAGGGCGCCCTCCGTAAACGTGTTTGAATTGTAGGCTAATGGCCACGTGCACTTGCTAGCGCTCGCGAGCAACGATGAGCTGATCCATCTCCTCGACATGCACGCCAACGGAGCCCTTGATGCTCGAGAACTCAACGGAGTTGCACACCAAGATGGGAACCGTCACATCGTAGCCCTCGGCAGCAATTGCCTCGCGATCGAACTCAATGAGTACATCGCCCCTATGGACGATGTCACCCACTTGCGCATGTACGGTAAAGTGCTTGCCCTCGAGCTGAACAGTGTCCAGGCCAACGTGGATGAGCACGTCCAGACCATCGACCGTGTTAAGCGCAACGGCATGTCCCGTGGGAAAAATGGCCTCGACCTTGGCATCAGCCGGTGCAATCACACGCGTTCCGGTGGGCTGAATCGCCACGCCCTGGCCCAAAAGGCCGGTGGCAAACGTCTGGTCGTTTACCTCGGAAAGCGGAATGACGTCGCCCGAGATGGGAGCATCCAGCGTAAGGACTCGACCACGCATACCAAAAGACCTTAGGACTTTAGTGAACATGCTCCCCCTCGGACATACCAATCAATCAAAATAACCTTAATAGTTTACCACTTGGCAACGGTTTTTGACCATTAGGGAAGTTCGCGCTTGACAACCTCGACGATGTCGTCGACAACGCGCTGGGTCAGCTCGTGCGTCTCGGCCTCGGCCATCACGCGGACCAGCGGCTCGGTACCGCTCGGGCGCACCAGAATGCGACCGCGGCCGTCAAGCTCCTTCTCGGCAGCAGCGACGGCATCCCAGATGGGCTGGCAATCGTCCAGACCGGCCTTGTTGTCGGAATGCACGTTGACGAGTACCTGCGGGTACTTCTTCATGATGCCGGCAAGATCGGTGAGGGTACGACCGGTGCGCTTGAGCACGGCCAGCAGCTGCAGAGCCGTCACCAGGCCGTCACCGGTGGTGTTGTGCTCCAGGAAGATGATGTGGCCGGACTGTTCGCCGCCGATGACGGCGCCGTCCGCGAGCATGCGCTCCAGAACGTAGCGGTCGCCCACGGCGGTCTGGACCATCTCGAAGCCCTGTTCCTTCATAGCGATGGAGAAGCCCAGGTTGCACATGACGGTCGAGACGATCTCGGAGTTGGCGAGCTTGCCGCGAGCGGCGAGGTCAGAACCGCAGATAGCCAGGATGTAGTCACCGTCGATCTCATTGCCCTCGCTGTCCACGAACAGCACGCGGTCGGCGTCGCCGTCGTGGGCCAGACCGATATCAGCATGGGTGCGCAGCACGAGCTCGCGCAGGGGCTCGAGGTGCGTAGAGCCGCACTCGACGTTGATGTCGGTGCCGCAGTAATCGGTGTTGATGGCATGGACCGTGGCACCCAGGCGCTGCAGCGCGGCGGGCGTAGTCTGGCAGGAAGCACCGTGACCGCAGTCGACGGCAACGACCAGGCCGTCGAGCCTCAGACCATCGAGCGTATCGATGGCGTGGTCGACATATGCTTTGCGGGCGTCCTTCATCTTGATAATGTGGCCCACGCCGGCGCCGGTCGGCAGCGTGTCGGCAGCCATGGCTTCCTCGGACATGACCCAGGCGCTGATCTCTTCCTCGACAGCATCGGGAAGCTTCATACCCTTGCGGCTAAAGAACTTGATGCCGTTGAACTCCGGCGGATTATGCGAAGCAGAGATGACGATGCCGCCGTCGAGCTCGTTCTGAACGGTGAGCAGTGCCACGGCAGGCGTGGGGATGACGCCGCAGCAGTGTGGACGGCCGCCCTCGGCCATAATGCCGGCGGTCAGAGCGCTCTCGAGCATGGTGCCCGAAAGGCGCGTGTCACGGCCGATGCAGATGTCCGGACCAAGAAACTTGGTCGCCGCGCGGCCCAGGCGAAACGCGAGGTCGCACGAAAGATCGGCGTTGGCGACGCCACGGACGCCGTCGGTACCGAAGATGTTCTGAGGCATAGGATTGCTCCTTCCCTAGCAGGCGATATGCAACCGCCCACCCTAGTCGAAAAAGAAAAGC
>USEF01000030.1 GCA_900553475.1 uncultured Collinsella sp.
GCGGCTGCCGCAAGCTCATCGAGTGACGTAAAGTTTCGCTCGCCGCCGTGCTCGGCAGTAAAGGCGGCGCCGCGCTCGGCATTGCGCGAGAGCGTGCCTACGAATACGGCCTGGTCGTTGGCATTGACGACCTGAATAAAGTCGTCGGTGATCATGGACGTGCCGATGGTTGCGATACGCAGCATGTGTCCCCCTTGCGTTGTTTGGCCTACAGGACGAGTGTAGCGCGGGAGGACACAAAAGCGTGCGAAAACGCCGTTACAGGTCGCTCTCGTTAAAGCCGGTGTCGATATCGAGGTTGCTGCCGTCGGCTGCCGTGGTGGCGAGCTCATCGCAGCGCTCGTTGAGCTCGTGGCCGGCATGTCCCTTAACCCAGATGAACTCCACCTTGTGCTTGCTTTTGGCGGCAAGCAGGCGCTCCCACAGGTCGCGGTTCTTGACGGGCTGCTTGTTGGCAGTTTTCCACCCGCGCTTTTTCCAGCCGTCGATCCAGTGTTTATTGAAAGCGTTGACGACGTACTGCGAATCGGAATGGACCTCGACCTCGCAGGGGCGGTTAAGCGCCTCGAGCGCCACGATGACCGCCATGAGCTCCATGCGGTTGTTGGTGGTCTTGGCGTAGCCGCGCGAAAGCTCGGAGGTGAAGGTCTTGCCGGCGGGGTTGGTGTATTTGAGCACGGCGCCGTAGCCGCCGCGTCCCGGATTTGATCGGGCCGAGCCGTCGGTGTAGATGATGACCTTCACATGGTTCCTTTCGTTGGGTACGTTTCGTGTGAGTGACCATTGTAGCGCCGCGTTCGCCGAGGGCTAGCAATCTACCATATCTACCCTGTCCTCAGATGGCTGGTTTTCTTGGATGATGCGGTCGAGCTCGTCGAGGTATTGCTGCAACAGGGGAGAGGGCTTGCGTTCATCGTGCATGATATAGCCTACGTGCATCGTCGGGGCATCTGCCAGTGGAATCGATGCCATGCCCCATTGCATTTCGTTTGAGAGCACGCCGGTGGAGAGCGTGTAGCCGTTCGAGGTGATCAGCAGGTTGGTGAGCGTGCCGCGGTCAGAGACTCGAATGTTGCGATCGCAGGGGATGTAGCTAAACGGCTCCTCGGCGTAATAGAAGGAGTTCGAGGTGCCTTGCTCAAAGCTGTAGCGCGTATAGGGTGTAAGGTCGGCAAGGGACAGCTGAGGGCGGCGTGCGAGCGGGTGGCGCTCGCTAACGAAGACGTGGACCGTTGCGTCGAAGAGGGGATGGAAGCTTGCGCGGGCATCGGCGAAGGCCTTCTGCAGAACGCGGGCGTTAAAGTCATCCAGATACAGAATGCCGATATCGCTGCGAAACGCGCGGACGTCATCGATGATCTGCGATGTGGTGGTCTCGCGCATGATGAACTCGAACTTGCTGTCGCGGCAGCGCTCGACCACGTTGACAAAGGCCTCGACCGAAAAGGCGTAGTGCTGGGCGGAAATGGCGAGGCGGGCTTGCGGGGTGCCGCCGTCCTCGTAGCGCGCCTCGAGCATATCGGCCTGCTCTACGACTTGACGCGCATAGCCCAAAAGCTCGGTGCCGTCGTTGGTGAGCGTGACGCCGCGGCTGGAGCGCGTAAAGATCTCCAGATGGAGTTCCTGTTCCAGGCTTTTGACGGCGTTTGAGATGTTGGACTGAGCGGTATAGAGGCGCTGAGCTGCGGCGTTGATTGAGCCGGACTCTGCCACGGCAATCAGAAAACGAAGCTGCTGAAGGGTCATCGACGCCATCCTTTCGATTGCTATCTATAAAACCGATAACAGGTTAGCGCTTTTAAGTGATTGACCGAGCGAAACAATGCTCGTACTATTCAAAACACACAAAGGCGGTAGGTAATTAAACCGACCACGGAACCGGGATGCGAAAGGAGGCCCGCATATGAATTGCTTACCAAGACGAATGCCGGGCTCCTGTTTGCGCCCGTTGGCGTGATCAGGAGACAGCGACTTACTTCTCTCTAATTTGTTTACTTTTGTTCGATCAAGGAGATCATCATGAGCCAGTTCATCAACAACCCCGAGCACACCTTTGGTTTCGATACCCTGCAGCTTCACGTTGGCCAGGAGAGCGCCGATCCCGCATCCGACTCCCGCGCCGTGCCTATCTACCAGACCACGAGCTATGTGTTCCGCAACTCCCAGCACGCCGCCGACCGCTTTGGCCTTGCCGATGTTGGTAACATCTACGGCCGTCTGACCAACTCCACCCAGGGCGTCTTCGAGGACCGTATCGCCGCACTCGAGGGTGGCGTGGCAGGTCTCGCCGTCGCCTCCGGTGCTGCTGCCATCACCTATACCCTGCAGGCTCTTGCCCAGGCCGGTGACCACGTGGTTGCCCAGAAGACCATCTACGGTGGCTCCTACAACCTGCTGGAGCATACGCTCTCCCAGTTTGGCGTCGAGACCACGTTTGTCGACGCTCATAACCTGGACGAGGTCGAGGGCGCCATCAAGGACAACACCACGGTCATCTATCTCGAGACGCTCGGCAACCCCAACTCCGACATCCCCAACATCGACGCTATCTCCGAGATCGCCAAGAAGCACGGTCTGCCGGTTGTCGTCGACAACACTTTCGGCACCCCGTATCTGTTCCGCCCGCTGGAGCATGGTGCCAACATCGTCGTCCACTCCGCAACCAAGTTCATCGGCGGCCACGGCACCTCGCTGGGCGGCGTGATCGTCGACGGCGGTAACTTCGATTGGAAGGCGAGCGGAAAGTACGCGCAGATCGCCGAGCCCAACCCCTCCTACCATGGCGTCTCGTTTGCCGAGGCTGCCGGTCCCGCCGCCTTCGCAACCTATGTCCGCGCCATCCTGCTGCGTGACGAGGGCGCCTGCATCAGCCCGTTCAACGCCTGGGTCCTGCTCCAGGGCACCGAGACTCTGTCGCTGCGCGTTGACCGTCATGTCGAGAACACCAAGAAGGTCGTTGAGTTCCTGGCTGGTGACAGCCATGTTGCCAAGGTGAATCACCCGAGCCTGCCTGAGCACCCCGATCACGAGCTCTATCAGAAGTACTTCCCCAACGGCGGTGCCTCGATCTTTACCTTTGAGATTAAGGGTGGCCAGGAGGCAGCTTGGAAGTTCATTGATCATCTGCAGGTGTTCTCGCTGCTCGCCAACGTGGCCGACGTCAAGTCGCTCGTCGTGCACCCGGCTACCACCACGCACTCCCAGCTGTCTGCCGAGGAGCTCGCCGAGCAGAACATCACGCCCTCCACGATCCGTCTTTCCATCGGTACCGAGAATGCCGAGGATATCATTTGGGATCTGAAGCAGGCCTTCGCCGCGCTGGACGAGTAAGGCGACTTGTGCAAGGACCCCTTGCGACTCGATAGGTATAACTGTATAAAATGCCTGCTCAAGGCGCCTGTGCGAACAATGGTTGCACAGGCGCCTTTTTTGCATAGAGAGGGCGCAAAAACAGGGTTTTTGACACGCTTTATGCATTCGAGTTGTGGAAAACTCCTGTTGAGAGGATGTGAGTTTTACGCAATTGACGTGCGCCTTTTAAGTAAAACCGCAGGTCGCGATTTGCTCGGGGTACTATGCAGCGCGATCGAATCACACGCAGCTCAAACGCAGCAAAAACGCACTACGGAGGTTTCCAGCTACATGAGGATTGATTCACGAAAACCGAAAGCCGCCGCCCTTTCCGCCGCTCTGACCGTGGCACTTTTGGCGGGCGCCGGTGCAACTGATGCCCACGCCGCAACACTGTCCGATACGGTTGGATCTACGCCGTCTGAGACGACGCTGGTGCAGCCCGTTGACTATCGCGGCGATGGTTATGGTTCCATGCAGGAGTGGAACGCCTCGATGGAGGCCAAGCGCGATTCCCTGGAGATGCGCGCTCAGATCATCATGAACATGTACGGTGACTATGCCACCGATGACGAGCGCGCTGTGCTGCAGGGCTGTATCGATGGCGCGGGCAGCCTGTTGACGATGGGGGAGGTCGATGCGAAGTCGACCGAGCTCGATGAGCTGCGCACTGCGCTTGAGGATGCCAAGCGCGAAGCGCTCGAGGCGGAGGCTGCCGAGGCCGCCCAGGCTTCGTACTACAACGCCGGTTACACTTCGTCCTACGCGTCTGCCGCGTCCTGCGCGAACGGATCGGGCCTGACGCGCTCTGCGGGTGTCAATAACTACAACGGGCGCCGCGAGACCTATTACAGCAGCAATGTGCTTTATCACTATCGCACGGGCGAATGGACTCAGGATTCTGAGGGCTTTTGGCGCGATTCCGACGGCTATTACGTTGTTGCCGCGGGCGATATGGCCCAGGGCTCGACCTTTACGGGCTCCAAGGGTGATTGCAAGGTCTATGACTCCGGCTGCGCTGCCGGAACCACCGACTACTACACCGGTTGGTAATTTTTCTGCATCACGGATATTTGGCGGACGGGCGTCTTTACCGAGCTTTAGGGCAACGTAAGGACGTCCGTTCTATGTATGCGTTTGAGTTAACAGAGCCCTTACCGTGGCGGTACGCTGGGCGAATGGATGCGGAGCACACTGGTTCTTGAGAAATAAGGTCTTTCTCTTGGAGGAAGTGGTCTTGTGAATGCTCGAGATATTACCGTTGCCGCCGTCGCGTTGATGCTTGGCTGCCTTGGTCCCACGGCCGCGCTCGTCGCGGGCATGCAGGGGACATGCGGGGCTGCTCCTATCGTGGTCGGCGTGCTGATCGCGGCCACGCTGCTGGGAAGCGCCGGTGTTGTCCTTTGTCGCGACGATGAGGACGAGGTTCCGGAGTCGCAACGCTAGCTGTTGTGAGATTGACCGCCGGTCATAGACGAAGATGAAAGCCGCCGTAAGGGGAGTGCTCCTTGCGGCGGCTTTGCTGCTAAGGCTGTTGAATGCGGCGCGTTGGCGTTACCAGCTTGCCTCGATATCGCGAATGCGCTGATAGAGCCATTCGTTCTGCGGAACCTGGATATCGTGCTTGGCCGCGAGGCGGCGGACGGTGCCCGCGAACTCCTCGACCTCTGTTTTGCGCTGCGCGATGCGGTCCTGAGCCATTGAGGGCATACCGGCGGGGTCGATTCCCTCGATGAGGTGCACCATTTGCGTCAGGTCTGCTTCGGTCAGCTCAACGCCCTCGGCGTTGGCAACCGCAAGCGTCTCGCGCATGGCGGAGACAAAACAGCGGCGCTGCTCGGAGCCCGGCTCCGTGGCGCTTCCGTAGGTCCCGCCGTAGGCCATGCAGGTCTGGTTGATGCCGTCGTTGAGCATGAGTTTGGCCCACATGCGGTGCGCAATATCGCGCTCGACGGTATGGGCGATGCCGCAGCGCGTGTAGAGCCCGTCGATAGCGGCGACGGTCGCGGGGTCCGTGCCGGCCGCCGCGCCAAAGCGGATCTCGCCCGCATTGGTAAAGGTGAGCGCGCCGTTGAGGAACACGGCGTCCATGCCCTGGCAGATACCAAGAACGGTATGCTCCCAGCCAAAGCGTTCGGCAATCTTTTGCTCGCTCGTAATGCCGTTGCATAGCGAGGCGATGAGCGTGTTGGGTCCCACGACGCGCTCCATAGTCTTGAGTGCTTGGTCGAGACCGGTGGTCTTGACTGTCAGGATGACCAGATCGGCGGGCGTCGCCTCGCTGGCGCGGACGGACGTGAGATCGCAGGGCTTGCCGTTGACAGTGAGCGCATCGCCCGCGTGACGCTCAAAACGGGTGTCATCCATGATGTATTCGACGGCGTCGTTGCCGAGCGCCCGGGCGATCATGCTGCCGTAGAGCAGGCCGACGCCGCCCTTGCCGATAAAGGCGATCTTGTTGATCTGCATGTGAATCATCTCCCCATGTAAAAGGCGCCCGCGTAAGGGGCGCCTGATGGATTGTATGCTGCCAGGGTGATTGGTGGGTGCGCGGGGCGGCTGTTATAAAAAAGAAACGTTTGCCTGGACGCTACGCTGCAGGGCAGACCGCAAAGACATGCGCGTGGTCATGCCCGGCTCCTTTCATCGGGCTTTTTGCTGATGTTAAAGCGGTGCCGTGACAGCTCGATTTCTGCTGCGTTACGATACGTTCTCGATTGCGATTCCACGATGTTTCGGCTGCGTGACCATTGTGTTTCGCCTTGCCGGGGCGCTGATGGCGAAGGGAGGGGCCGTGCAATATCGCGTTGACCCCAAAAGCGGCAACCGTATCTCGGCGTTGGGTCTGGGCTGCATGAGGTTTCCCGGTGCGCCGGGACGTCCGGATGCGAAGACAGCCGATGCCATCATTTCCCGTGCGGTGGAGCAGGGGATTAATTATCTGGACACCGCGTATCTCTATCCCGGTAACGAGGCGTGCGTGGGCGCCTCGCTTGAGCGCTTGGGGCTGCGTGACCGGGTGTTGCTGGCGACCAAGTTGCCGCATGCTTCGTGCAAGTGCGCGGAGGATTTCGACCGGTTCTTCGATGAGCAACTGCGGCGCCTGCGGACCGACCATATCGACTATTACCTCATGCATAACATTACCTCGCCCGCCCAGTGGGAACGTGTGGTGGCATTGGGCATTGAGGACTGGATCGCGTGTCAAAAGGCGGCGGGGCGCATTCGCCAGATTGGTTTTTCGTACCACGGCAGCGCGGTGGATTTCCTGACGATGCTTGACGCATATGACTGGGATTTTTGCCAGATACAGTACAACTATGCCGGCGAGCGTTACCAAGCGGGAACGGCAGGACTCATGGCGGCTGCGGAGCGCGGGCTCGCGGTGTTTGTGATGGAGCCGCTGCTGGGCGGGCGTTTAGCGGGCAAGCTGCCGCCACGGGCCCGCGCTGTGCTCGATAGTGCCCGTGACCCGCATTTGCGCACTCCTGCCGCCTGGGGTCTTTCGTGGGTGTGGAATCATCCTCAGGTGACGATGCTGCTTTCGGGTATGACCGATATCGCGCAGGTGGATGAGAATTCGTCACTGGCAGACCTCGCGTTGCCGAATTCGATGACTGCCAACCAGCTCGACACGATTGCGCGCGTGTTGATGGAGTTTGAGAAATCGAACCGTGTGCCCTGCACGGGATGCGGCTACTGCATGCCATGCCCCAAGGGTATCAACATTCCCGGCTGCTTTGCCGCCTACAACGCGAGCTATGCGCACAGCTGGTTTACGGGGCTGTCGCAATACTTTACGGCGAGTGCGGTGCGCACGAGCGAGCCCAAGCTCGTGAGCAATTGCGTCAAGTGCGGCAAATGCGCGCGCCACTGCCCACAGCACATCGATATTCCCGAGCGTCTCGACGATGTGCGCCGACGTTTCCAGCCTGGTCCCGTGACGGCGGTGCTTAAGGCCTTCGGCAAAACGCGCTCCTCATGACCCTTTTATAACTTGCGGTGGAATAGTTCCTGTTTGCGGCAGAATAGGGGCCAAACAGGAACTATTTCACCGCAACTGAAGGGGGCTGTCGTGGGTCATCGGGATTCATGTGATGATTTGCGTGAGGTTTGTTGGGGCGTTTTGGGCGCTGGACACATTTCGCATCGATTTGCATCGTCGCTCAAGGAGGTGGACGGGGCACGGCTTGTGGCTGCCGCCGGCCGCACTCCTTCGCATGTTGAGGAGTTTTGCAGGGCGTTTTCGATTGATGCCGCGCACAGTTATGCCACGGCTGACGATAGCGGCGATGTGGCTTATGATGCGCTGATTGCCGACCCCGATGTCGACGCAATCTACTTGGCTCTTCCACATGGCATGCATGCGCATTGGGTCTGTCGGGCACTGCGCGCGGGAAAGGCCGTGCTGTGCGAAAAGCCGGCCGTTTTGAGTGAGGAAGAGGCTCTCTCGATTGCCTCCACCTCTCGTGAGCGCGGCGTGCTGTTTATGGAGGCGATGAAGAATCGGTTTTGCCCGATGCGCACTCGCGTGAAGGACTTGCTTGCGTCGGGTGAGCTTGGCCGTATTGTCTCGATTGAAAGCGTGCAAAAGCTCGATTACGGCGAGCCTCCTTCGGGCTATCTGCTTGATTCGTTGCAGGGCGGCTGTCTATATGACATGGGCTGCTATGCGGTCGGTTGGTTTGAGGATTTGCTCGCGGGCGCGTGCGAGGTTTCATCCCGTGAAGTTCGCTGGCGTGACGTATCAGGCGGCCGCGTCGATTGGGCCGACGAGATCCGTATGAGCGTCGGCGGTATACCCATTCATATGGTGTGCGACGGCAAAGCAACATATGAAAGCCGCTTAACGATTGTCTGTGAGCGAGGCTCGTTGGAAATCGAGCGTCTCCATCGCCCCGAGCTCGCCCATGTGAAGTATTCCGACGGTCGAACGCTCGAAATAAATGCCCCGTTTGAGATCGATGATTTCTACGGCGAAATCCAGCATGCGACCCAGCTCATCCGGGCGGGGAAACTCGAGAGTCCCGTCATGCCCCTTGCCGCCACGCAGCGCTGCGCGCGCATTATCGATGCGATTCGCTTGAAACTTTAGTGCGTGGGGGCATGGCGCCAGCGCCTGGAATGCCTTGGAGGCCTTTGCCCCTGATGCCCCTTTTATAACTTGCGGTGGAATACGGTCTGTTTGCGCCAAAATAGGGCACCAATAGACCGTATTTCACCGCAACTGATGAGGAGGGAGCTGGAGATGCTGACGATCGGGTGTCATCTTTCGACGACGAAGGGCTATCGGGCAATGGGGGAGACGGCGTTGTCCATTGGCGCCAATACCTTTGCGTTCTTTACGCGCAACCCGCGCGGTGGCAAGGCAAAAGAACTTGACATGGATGACGTGGCGGCTCTGCGCGAGCTTATGTCGCAAAACGACTTTGGACCGCTGGTGGCGCATGCCCCGTATACCTACAACCCCTGTTCTGCCAAAGAGCGGGCGCGCGAGTTCGCCTTGGAGGCTATGGCAGAGGACCTGCGGCGCATGGAGGCGCTGCCCGGCAACTACTACAACTTCCATCCCGGTGCGCATGTGGGGCAGGGCTCCGACGCCGGCATTCAGATGATTGTCGACGCCCTGTGTCAGGTGATGTTTGAGGGCCAGCAGACGACGGTGCTGCTCGAGACCATGTCGGGCAAGGGCACCGAGGTGGGCCGCAGCTTTGAGGAACTGGCGCTCATCATTGAGGGTGTTGCCGGCAAACGCCCCGAGCTGTCGGCCAAGCTGGGCGTTTGCCTAGACACCTGCCATGTGAGCGATGCCGGCTACGACATCATCCATGATCTGGACGGCGTACTCGACGAGTTCGACCGCGTGGTGGGTATCGATCGCTTGCATGCCGTACACATCAACGATTCGAAGAACTCTTGTGGCGCCCATAAAGATCGTCACGAGTGCATCGGCAAGGGATACCTTGGCAGTGAGGAATTTGGTGGAGGTATGCAGGTTATGCAGAATATTGTATCGAATGGCCACTTGCGTTCGCTGCCGTTTATTTTGGAGACTCCGAACGAACTTGCAGGTTATGCAGCTGAAATTAGACTATTAAGGTCATTTCAGCAGTAATGACTGTCACAAAGTAGAGTATTCCATTCACGTTATGGGTTTGTTTCAATCAGTTTTCTCATTGCAGATTCGTAATTCCGGGTGCATAATAGCCAACAGTTTTTGCAGACCTCTGAATCAAACGAGGTCACCGGAAGGAGACTGATTATGAAGCTGAAGAAGCTTGGCGCATTTGCCGCCACGGGTGCTATGGCGCTCGCCCTTGCTCTGACGGGCTGCGGTTCGTCCAACGCCACCTCTGGTTCTGATGCCGGTTCCAGCAGCTCTGACGACGCTAAGGTCGAGAAGGTCGACGGCTCCAAGGAGTACGCGCTCGTCAAGGACGGCACGCTGACCGTCGGCACCTCTGCCGAGTACGCGCCGTTTGAGTACAAGGATGACAACGGCGACTACCAGGGCTTTGACCTTGAGCTCATCAAGGCTATCGGTGACAAGCTGGGCCTGGATGTCGAGTACGTCAACAATGACTTTGACACGCTGGTTCCGGGTGTCGCTTCGGGCGCCAAGTACGACGTCTCCATCGCGGCTATCACCGACACGCCCGAGCGTGAGAAGGAAGTCACTTTCTCCGATTCCTACTACATGGACGATCAGGCTATCGTGACCAAGGTCGATAACACCGACATCACGGCCGACAACTACAGCGAGAAGCTCAACAACGCCGACGCTACCATCATCGTTCAGTCTGGCTCGACCGCCGAGTCTTTTGCCCAGGAGAACTTCCCCAAGGCCAAGATCGTCCCCTACAAGGACGCTACCGAGTGCTTCAGCGCCCTGCAGTCCGATAAGGGCGACGCCGTAGTCACCAACCGCTCCGTTGCCAGCCAGCTGACCGCCGAGCAGTTCAACACCTGCCAGACCATCAAGCAGATCAGCACCGGCGAGGAGTACGCCATCGCCATCAACCAGGGTAACACCAAGCTCAAGGACGACATCAACCAGGCCATCAAGGACCTGACCGATGACGGTACCGTTGACGCCCTCATGGCTAAGTACAACATCAAGTAAAATAGCTACTTGATTGCTCGCGGGCCCTTTCCGCTTTGGCGGAGAGGGCCTTTGCGCTTCTCTTGACGGAGAGCATTTCCGTCTCGTTTTGCCGACAACTTCTACGATAGGAGCCACCTTGTCTCGACTGAACAAAGGGGCTGCGGAGCAGCGTTTTCCACTGCCCGCCTTGCTCCAAAAGCTAGCCTGCGCCATGGCCGTGGCACTCGCGCTGGTGTGTGTGGGGACATATGCGCCCACGACCGCCCAGGCGCTTGAGACCGCAAAGATTACCGCTCGACCCAACACCGGTTCGGGCAGCGCTGTGGTCGGCGGTACCGAGACGCGCATTACCTGGGAGGTCCAGGCCGATGCCGATGAGGAGCTGAGCGGTCTTTCGCTGACGTTTGTCGACGGCACGACGTTTGGTACCGATGACACGCGATTGACGATGCTCTCGGGCGAGGACCTCATGGATCGTACGCCCATGAAACCCACGTGCAAGGCTGATGGCCAGACGCTCAAGATTGACTTTGGCGAGACGGCGCCTGCCGGCGGCTTTTTCCGTGTCGAGGTTTACGGCGTGACCTTCCCCGTCGAGGGCGGCGATGAGGCCTTTGGCGGCACCTACACTTTGGCCGATGGCTCGACCAAGAAGATCTCCAAGATTCCGTCGGTGGAGATCAAGGGCGTGACGGCCTTCGATAACTTCCTGGCCGATCTTAAGGAGCAGCCGTGGGTCGAGGCCTGGAACTCCAATATGTTCCTGCGCCTGTTCTTGAACCCGGTCATTTTGGTCCAAAGCCTGCCGATCGTCTTTAAGGGCTTCCTTATGTCGCTTTCGATCGTGCTTGTGGCGTTTCCGCTGGCAATTCCCTTCGGTTTCGCCCTATCGCTCATGCGCATTTCGAAGTCGCGCATCCTGCGCTGCCTTGCCGGTATCTACGTGAATATCATTCGCGGTACGCCGGCGTTCCTGCAGATCTATATCGCGTTCTTCGGTCTGCCGTTGGCCGGCGTCAAGGTTGATGACTACGTGCTCGGCGTCATCGTCATGGCCATGAATTCGTCTGCCTATCTGTGCGAGATCTTCCGTGCCGGTATTCAATCGATCCCCAAGGGCCAAAACGAGGCTGCGCGTTCGCTGGGCATGAACGCGTTCCAGACGCTGCTCTATGTCATGATTCCGCAGACGTTCCGTAATGTTTTGCCTACGCTGACCAGCGAGTTTATCTTGCTTTACAAGGATACGTCGCTGCTTGCCGCCGTGGGTGTGGTCGAGATCGTCATGAACGCCCGTACCATCGTGGCCACGACGGGCTCCATTACACCGTACGTGGTTGCCGCCCTGTTCTATCTGGTCATCACCCTGCCGCTCGCTCGCTTGGTGAGCGGTCTTGAGGCGAGGCTTTTGGGCACGGCCGAGACCAAGAAGAAGCGTCCCGCCAAGAGCGCCGGACAGGTTGTCGCGACGCCCGCCGATCACATCGCCGGTCTGTAAGGAGGTCCTATCATGAGCGAAACCAATAACTCGAACGAGGTCGTCGTCAGCATCAAGAACCTCCAGAAGGCCTTTGGGGACAACGTGGTCCTGCGCGATATCGATCTGGATGTGCACAAGGGTGAGGTCGTTGTGGTCTTGGGCCCCTCAGGCTCGGGCAAGTCGACGATGCTTCGCTGCATCAATCGTCTGGAGCATCCCACGAGCGGCTCGATTATCGTTGAGGGCGTGGATGTGTGCGCCAAGGGTGTCGACCTTAACAAGGTGCGCACGCATCTGGGTATGGTGTTCCAGCAGTTCAATTTGTTCCCGCACCTGTCGGTCAAAAAGAACGTCATGCTTGCGCAACAAAAGGTGCTCAAGCGCAGCAAGGAAGAGGCCGAGAAGATCGCCGTCGAGGAGCTGACCAAGGTCGGCCTTGCCGAGCGTATCGACTTTATGCCGAGCCAGCTCTCGGGCGGCCAGCAGCAGCGCGTGGCCATCGCCCGCGCCCTGTCGATGAACCCGCACGTCATGCTCTTTGACGAGGCCACCTCGGCGCTCGACCCTGAGCTCGTGCGCGACGTCTTGGGCGTCATGCGCGACCTGGCGCG
>USEF01000031.1 GCA_900553475.1 uncultured Collinsella sp.
GGGAACCCGGTACCCTGAGGGCCGGATCGGCCGGCCCCGGGAGATCGGAGGACGGCATGTCCGGAAAGAAGAAAAGGGGCTCCGCGAGGGCGGTCCCGAGGGCCTACGGAAGGCTCACGAGGCACGAGCGGGACACGGTCCAGAGGATGCTGGAGCGCAGGGCGTCGTGCAGGGAGATCGCGAGGGAGCCGAGCAGGTCGCCCTCGACGGCGAGCGCAGAGATACCGTCGCGCCCACCCATGAAAAGAGGGTTCCCTCGCAGGCGCCGCATCCGCACGCCCCCGCAAAGAAACCCTCGCACTCGTATCTCTACCTGCGAACCCGTATGCACCCTCGCGCGTGTGTTCCGCAGTTGCTAGTCCCGGTAGAACGAGCCCATGTAACGGATGTACTCGTCCTCGGTGTGGTTGGCCTTCCAGTCGTGGACGGAGTCCTTGTTGCGCTGGCCGGCGATGACGGAGAGCTCCTTACCCAGCTTCTCAAAGGCCTCGTCGACGCACTCCTCGGGGGTGAGGGCGATCTTCATGACGGCCTCGCCCTGCGGGCCGCCGGGGAGGTTGGACAGCAGGCTGGGGGTTAGGGTGGTGCCGAGGGTGATGACCTCGACGTCGACGCCGGTGCCCTCGCACTCGCAGGCCACGGCCTCGGTCATCTTGAGGATGAAGGCCTTGCCCGCGCCGTACTGGCCGTTCCAGGGGCTGGAGCTGATGCCGGTCATCGACGAGACGTTGATCACGGCGCCGCGGTCCTGGGCGGCAAAGATCCGCATGTAGTGGTGGAAGCACTTGAGGAAGGTCACGACGTTGACGTTGATCATGGCCTCGTGCTTCTCCCAGGGGGTGTCTTGGATCTTGCCGAAGCTGTGCAGGCAGGCCACATAGCTCATGAAGCCCATGTCCAGGCCCTCGGTCGCGGCGAAGACGGTCTCGGCAGCGCCGGGCTGGCTAAAGTCGGCGCGTACGACCTTGGTCTCCACGCCGTAGGTCTCACGGATCTCGCCGGCGAGCACGTTCAGCTTCTCCTCGCGACGGCCGACCATGACGACATTCATGCCGCCGGCGGCAATCTTCTCGCAGAACGCCTTGCCGACGCCCTCGGTCGCGCCCAGGATCAGGCCCCACTCACCGTACTTTTCCCTCAGGTTCATGCTGCATCCTCTCTCTCGATGCCCATGCGGGCACCTCTCCTTTAGCGTGCGGCCGCACAGCCGCATGCAGTGCACCATTATGCGCTGAACAAGAGGGGAGCGTGTTCACGACTCTGCGAACGAGCCCGACACAACGATGAACGGTGTCGGTCTATCACCGCGAAGAAACCCTTGCGGCATCGAGAGAGGAGGTGCTGGCAGGTGGAACCAAAAGGTGAACGCCGCCATCTCTAGCTCCACCTTATCGGGTTTCCCGTCGCAAGCGATGCTTCAAAGAGCTTGCGCAGCGAAACGTTGGCGAAGGTCCAGGACCACGCTTTGCTGCTGCCCACTGTGACTCGGCCCTCGGCTCTGCGTAGAACCCGAAGCCGCTTTTGCAGTCGATGCGATTGACCCCGTCGAGGTCGGTGAGGGTGTAGCTTTCGCCCTCTCCATCCTGGCTCGAGCGTCCCTTGCGCTCGAAAGCAAAGTGACTTGACGCGAAGAGCACCTCACCAGCGCCGTTATTTTTTGGCATCTTTGGGGGCTGATGTACACAAATGCGACTCCACGTGCCGACCAGCAACGTCCTCCACATGTCTGGACTCTCTATGCTTACGCTGGATAGACATCGCCGGAACGGGTATAGTATCGAAAGTTTTGTCGTTTACCAGCGAGGGAGTCCTGTGGGCATCAAAAAGGAGCTTATCGGCACTTCCGATTACCCGTCGAATAAGATCTTTACGATCTCCAATTTCATTACCTTTACGCGCCTGGTCCTCACCCTGGTATTTCTGTACCTGTTTGTGACGGATAACAACCGCGTCATCGCCATCGTTATCTACGCCGTTGCCGCATCCACCGACTGGATGGACGGTCAGATCGCCCGCATGACTAAGACGGTCTCGTGGCTCGGCAAGGTCATGGATCCCATTTGCGACCGTGCGCTGCTGTTCACCGGCGTGCTGGGACTGGTGGTTCGCGGAGAGCTGCCAATCTGGGTCTGCGTGCTCATTATTGGCCGCGACATCTATCTGGGCATCGGCACGCTTATCGTGCGTCATTATCATCGTCGCCCCATCGATGTCGTCTTTCCCGGAAAGATTGCCACAGCGCTGCTCATGACCGGCTTCTCGCTCATGCTGCTCGGTTTCCCCGTTATTGACGGCCTGCATCTTTTACCTTCATCCCTTACGGCCTTCCCAGGCCTCAACGGAAGCTCGGTGCCCCTCGGCATCTTCTTTGTGTACGGCGGCGTGATCTTCTCCATGCTCACGGCTGTCATCTACTCCATTAAGGGCGGAGTGGCCATTAAACAGGCTCTCACGCATCCCGAGGACGAGGACATCGACTTTCTGAACCCTGAAATCGAAGACTGATTCGTTGGGGTATGATTACGTACGGTTCATTATTTGCGGCACGTCCGCGATAAGTTAGGGGTTGTCATGGACAACATGGTTAACAATATGCCTCAGAATGATAAGACTGCTGACGCTACCTGCGTATTCCGCGTGCCTTCAAGCGACGTCACCGTTCCCGACCTCATGGCCAACGTGCGCATCACCGCCCCCGTTCTGTCCATCGTCAAGGGTCCGCAGACTGGTGCCGCTTTTGAGCTCGAGGACGATGTGACCACCATCGGCCGCGATCCCGCGAACGGAATCTTCCTCAATGACATGACCGTTTCGCGCAGCCATGCGCGCATTATTCGCGAGGGCCTCGGCGCTCGCATCGAGGACTTGGGCTCGCTCAATGGCACCTGGGTCGACGGTGCCATCGTCAATGCAGCCCCGCTGCACGACGGTTCTTCCGTGCAGATCGGTACGTTTACGCTCATCTACCACGAGAGCACGCCGGAGCGCATCGAAACCGGTGAGTAGGGCATGGCCGAACGCAACTATCTGAGTATCGGCCAAGTCGTCAACCTACTTCGAGGCGCATACCCCGATCTTTCGAACTCAAAAATTAGATTTCTAGAGGATGAGGGGCTCATTACCCCTCATCGTACGCCTAAGGGATACCGTCAGTACTCCAAGGAGGACGTTGATCGCCTAGAGGTCATTCTGCACTTGCAGAAGACCCGCTACATGCCGCTCAACGTGATTAAGCAGCGCTTGGAAAACGCCACGGACCTGTCAACGCTCGCCTACGAGGTGGGCTTGCTGTCCGATGTTCCGCTCAAGACGGAGCCCAAGGAGACTAAACAAAAGCTGCATCCCATCGAGACCATTCCCGATATGCTGGGCGTCGAGATTTCGTTTATCCGCTCGCTCGCCGAGAACGACCTCATTCGCATCATCAAGAGTCCGCAGAATCGTGAGCTCGTCGATGGCCGCGATTTTCCGATTATCCGTTACTGCTCCGAGCTGTCACGCTTCCATATCGAGCCGCGCAACCTGCGCCAGTACGTGTCTTCCGCCAACCGCGAGTCCTCGATGTTTGAGCAGGTGCTCGTGAGCATGCTCGGAATGGATACCTCCGATGACGAGCGCGACGCCAAGCTCGAGCGTGCGTTTAAGAAGCTTCACGACCTGACGGAAGGTGTGCACACTGCGCTGCTCAAGAACCGCGTTTTTGAGTCGCTCAACGCTGTGGTCGAGGACGCCGACATCGATGCACTCGATGAGGAAATTACTCGCTCCGAGTCCACCAAGGCCAAAAACGAAGAGACAGCCGCACCGGCTTCGCACGAGGATTCTCTCGTAAAGCCGCTCAAGGTCGTCGCCCCTTCGCAATCCGGCACCGCCACCGCGGGCAAATAACCGCTACCGAAATTTCGGCAACCCATTGAAAGGTCATGTAATGTACGACTTCGAATCTCAAATCGTCGACATCCCCGACTATCCCGAGCCCGGAGTCATCTTTAAAGACATCACGCCGCTCTTTGGCAATCCCGAGGCGCTCAAAGCCATGACCGATGCCCTCGCCGAGCACTTTGCCGGCATGGGAATCACCAAGGTCGTGGGTCCCGAGGCTCGCGGCTTTATGGTTGGCGTACCGGTGGCTGTAGCCCTTGGCGCCGGCTTTGTTCCCGCACGTAAACCGGGCAAGCTACCGCGCGAGACCGTAAGCCAGAGCTATGAGCTCGAGTACGGCACCGATTCAATTGAGATCCATGCCGACGCTATCAGCTCTAAAGATACCGTGTTGATTCTGGACGACTTGGTCGCGACGGGCGGAACCGTCGAGGCAACAGGTAAACTGGTGCGAGATATGGGCGCAAAGCTTGTCGGTTACGGTTGTATCCTAGAGCTTGCGTTTCTCAACCCGCGCGAGAAGCTCACGCCGTCTGATGACGATGTGGAGCTCTTTAGCCTGGTGACGGTGGACTAGCCGTTACCCTTAGTTACTGGAAAGGAAGCTACATGCGCACAGCAAACACGCACAAAAACATGGCACGCTGCGCTGCTACGGCAACCCTCGCTTGTGTTTTGGGCTTGGGCCTCGCGGCTCCTGCCTACGCCGATACCGCATCCGACCTTGCCGCTGCTCGTACTAAGCTCGAGCAGATCGGTACCCAAACCCAGCAGATTTACGATGAGCTCGCCACGCAGACGCAGGCGCTCGATCAGACTGCTGGCGAGATCACGCAAAAGCAGCAGGAGATCGCCGATGGTCAGGCCAAGCTCTCGACCTATGTCGCCGGCGAGTACAAAACCGGCGGTCTGAGCCTGCTTCAGGTTCTGACGGGTGTCGATGACCTGAGCGATATGCTCAACCGTCTGTTCTACTACGGCAAAGTTTCCGATAAGCAGGCTCAGACCATTCAAGAGGTCAAGGAACTTAAGCAGCAGCTCACCGATAAGCAGTCCGAGCAGGAAAAGAACGTCGCCGCCACGCAAAAGAAGGTCGACGAGCTTAACGCCCAGCAGGCTGAAGCCCAGAACGTCGTAAACTCTCTGGATTCACAGCTGCAGGCCGAACTAGCCGCCGAGGCCGAAGCCAACGCCGCGCTGCAGGCCGGCATCAACGCCAGCACCGCCGAGAAAGCCACGGTGAGCAACGAGACTGCCGGTACGACCGAGAACACCAACAACGGTGGCCAGACCAGCAATAACAACAACCAGGGCGGCAACACTCCGGCTCCTACGCCGGCACCTGCTCCGACGCCGCAGCCCTCCACGCCTGCTCCGGCTCCGACGCCTTCTGCTCCGAGCCAGTCCGTCGATGGCGGTTCTGTTGTCTCGCGTGCATACAGCAAGCTTGGTTGTGCTTATTCCTGGGGCGGAATTGGCCCGAACAGCTTCGACTGCTCTGGTTTTGTTAGCTATTGCCTCACTGGTCGCTATTGCCGCCTGGGCACCACGGGCACCTTTATGGGCTGGACGCGTGTGTCCGATCCGCAGCCCGGTGACGTTGTGGTCAACTCATACCACACCGGCATTTACATCGGTGGCGGTCAGATGATTCATGCTTCCGACTACAACACGGGTGTTATCATCAGCTCCGTTGCCGCCGGCATGAACAATAACTACATCTTCGTGCGTTACTAAGTCATCTTACACAGCGTGTGAATGTGGACCTCGTGGCTTTAAGTCGCGAGGTCCATTCTTTTTTTCTCTCTCATCTTGGACGGCTATCTAGTATTCAAAACTAGATAGCCGTCCATTCGGTTTGCAAGAAGGCTATAATTGTTGATGAACAATTAGAAAGGACCCTCTATGAGCTGGGCACTTATCTCCGATTCAAGCTGCAACCTCCGCGATTGGCAACCGACCGCGCCCTATACCACCTTTGCATTTGCGCCCCTCAAAATTCGAGTGGGGGAGCGTGAATTCGTCGATGACCTTTCGCTCGATGTTCATGAGCTCAACTGCGCTGTTCAGGCGGAGACGAACGCTTCTTCGAGCGCTTGTCCCAGCGTAGGGGAGTGGGCCGAGCTCTTCAAATTGGCAGACAAGACCATCTGCATGCCGATCTCTGAGGGTGTGTCGGGCAGCTACAACGCGGCAGCCACTGCTCGCGATATGGTTCTTGCCGAGGAGCCCGACCGACAGATTCATCTAGTCAATTCACGCGCAGCTGGCGGCAAAATGGACCTCATTTTCTTGCTGTTCGACCGCTATCTTGCAGACAATCCGAATGTCTCATTCGAGGATGCTTGCGCATACTTCGATAGCCTTGAACAGAACAGCAAAATCCTCTTCAGTTTGTGCAATTACGAAAACCTCGCCAAAGCCGGACGTATCCCTAAGGCAGCCGGCGTCATTGCCAACAAGCTCAATATCCGCATTTTGGGCACGGCGAGTGAGGCCGGTAAAATCGAACTCGTGGGGCACACGCGTGGCGAAAAGAAGATGCTCAACAAGATCATCGACACTATGGAATCCGAGGGCTTTACGGGCGGTGAGGTCATCATCGATCACGTTGAGAACGAAGCTGGAGCCCAAGCGCTTACTGATCGCATTGTCGAACATTGGCCCGGCTCCAAGACCATCATCATGCCCTGCAACGGCCTGGATTCCTATTACGCCGAGATGCACGGCCTGATCATCGGCTACGGCATGGGCGTAGCTTCGGGCAAATAAAGTCCAACCAAGCAAAAAAAACGGGCGGGACAAAGCGACAGATGGCTCTTTGTCCCGCCCGTTTTATACGTCGGCTAGCTATTAAACCCGTTGAACTTGAGATAGCTCATCAGGTACGCTTTCGAAACAAAGGATGAAACCGCGCTGCGCACAAGCAGCGACTCACGCGTTACCTGATGCGCCGTATCGGGAACCGGCGTCTGCTCAACGGAAAACGCCGAACGAATCGATGCCTCGAGCTGATCGACCACATAGTCGAAGGCCGTCGGGGCATCGTAGCTCAAACGCTGAATGTTAAAGAGCGCCTGCACCGCAGCAATAGGTAGCACCTGCTTAAAGATGCAGATAGCGATCAGGCGGGCAATCTGCTCGCGACCATACTGCTTTTTGACCGGAGCAGGCACCAGACCGACCTTCACGTAGTTATTGATCATCGATGGCGTAATGACAGGCTGCTCAACGCAAATAGACAGCGGCTCCATCCACAGCGCAACATACTCAATGACCTGGTCGCGGTAGAGCGTCACATTGGGCAACTGGTCATAGCGCGGCAGACTCAACGTATTGAGTTTGCGCACGATATCGGACTGAATAAATGCATCGGGCAGCACAGTGGGCTGAATATCCTCAGGCTTAATGCTGACCGACGAATCGGACATCGGGATAACGCGTTTGGCGTGGTTCATAAGGATCCTCCGTTCATTAGCTATATTGTATTCTAGGTTATCTAGTTTTGCATACTATATAGCAGGAAAGTAAAGGTGGTTGGACAGCACATTGATGCACCGTCCAACCACCTTGTTTTAAAGATAGCAACCTTACATAAGATATATTATCGTACTTATCCGCGTAGAAAAGCGTATGCGCTGGTAGCCGCTATGGCTCCATCAGAAACAGCGGTCACAACTTGGCGTAACCGCTTGGAACGGATATCGCCGGCAGCAAATAAGCCAGGCGTGCGGGTGGCCATCGATTCGTCGGTCAAAATACCGCCGTCGGGCGCCAAATCCACCAGATGCTCTACAAGCTCGGTATGCGGCTGCGTGCCAGCAAAGACAAATATGCCAAACGAACCAGGATCAAAGGACTCGGAATAAGTGCCACCTGTAGCGTTGTCCTTAAAGGTGATAGTCATGGGCATGGCCTCGCCCGATAGTTCCACGATACTAGTTTGGTACCTAACTGAAATATTATCTTTTGCGAGCACCTTTTGAACCACGCCATCGGGGGCACGGAACTGATCGCGGCGCAAGACGATGGTCACGCTGCTGGCGATTTCCGACAAGAACAGGGCTTCCTCGCAGGCAGCATTGCCGCCGCCGATGACAAAGACCTGTTTACCGCGAAAGAACATGCCGTCGCACGTCGCGCAATACGAAACGCCGCGACCGCGATACGTATCCTCGCCAACAAAACCAGCAGATCGCGGCGTGGCACCCATGCAAGCGATAACGCTCGAGGCCAGCGTATCGCCCATATCATGATGGACCGTAAACAACGCCGCATCCGCATCGTAATCGATACCCGTAACCATGCTCCATGCAACCTGTGCCCCCAGGCCCTCTGCATGTTGCTGAAAACGCTCGCCGAGTTCGGCACCACTCAAGAGCGGAATGCCCGGATAGTTCTCGACCTCATTGGTTGTGGCGATCTGTCCTCCCGACATGCCCTGTTCAATCACGGTCGTCGTTAGGTTAGCGCGCGCCGCATAAATGGCTGCAGCATAGCCCGCAGGCCCGCCGCCGATAATCGCAACATCGATCGGCTGATGAGTAGTCATGAAAAGACCTCCTGTCGAAAGATTGGCGTTCTTTGCGCTCATACCCAAATTTATGCGAACGTGACACTCATGCACTACAATGATTCTCTGTGAAACAAAGATGAAGGGGAGATATCGATGGATCAGACGCAGATGAGCGACGACGCTCCCCTGCTCACGCACAGCACTCCCCAATCGGAACAAACCACACTCTTGGCTCAGCAAAAACCTCTCGTGACCATCGTGCACGCCTCGGTCGGCTCGGGCCACAAGGCCGCCGCAAATGCGATTGCGCAGGCATTCGACCTCATCCGCGGCACCAATGGCATCCCCGAGGATGTTGAGATTGAAGTGCTCGATATCCTTGATTTTGGACGCATAAAATTCGACGGCAACAAAACGGCCGCCTCGTTTACCGGCGCCACGCGCCCAATTTATGACTTGACCTGGCGTTATACCCTTACCGGACACCTGCTTTGGGGCGGTGGCACGGCATGGTCGCGCATCATGTTCCCCGCATTTAACGAGTACGTTCGGACTCGTAGGCCCATTGCCGTGGTCGCCACGCACATCACGGCAGCCAACGTTGCCGTCGGCGCACGCGTCATTACGGGCATCGACTATCCCGTCATTTGCGTACCGACCGATTACGAGGTCGAGGGTTGGTGGCCCCATAAGGACACCGACCTATTCTGTGTGGCAAACGAGTTTATGGCCGAAACACTCCGCCCCCGCAAGGTTCCCGAGGCAAAGATCCGCATTACGGGCATCCCCATTCGCGCCGGATTCGACACGGATTGCAATCGCGAGGAAGAACTCGAGAAGTTCGATCTCCCCACCGATAAGACCATTGTGCTGGTAATGGCCGGCGCCAGTTTGCCTCAACCGTACGTTCGCTTTCGCGCGGAGATGGACCGTACTCTCCCCTTCCTGCGCAGTTTCGAGGACATGCACTTTGTCTTTTTGCCGGGCAAGGATGCCGAATATGCCACCCGTCTCAAAACGCTTTTCGATGCCATGAAACTCGAGAACGTCACGGTTCTTGACTACGTCGATGACATGGCGGCGCTTATGCACGGCTGTGACTTAGCAATTCTCAAATCGGGCGGACTCACTGTTACCGAATGCCTGTGCGCACACCTGCCGATGATTCTACTGGGCAAGTCCTATGGCCAGGAAAAGGCCAACACCACCATGCTCACCGGCATGGGCGCCAGCATGCATGTCACCACCGCACGCGAGCTCATCGTGACGCTGCGCCACCTCCACGATCATCCCGAGTCGCTTAAGGCGCTGCTCATTAACGGTGAAGTGCTGCGACGTCCACGCGCAGCCGAGGACATCGCCATCGCAACCATGGAGCTCGCAGGCAAGCCCCAAAAACGCAAACGAGCCTTCTGCCGCTTCTACTGGGGAGAAAAACCCGCGCATATCAGGTAGTGACTTACTGTCCGCTGACCGGCCCGGCCCGCCTATATATCATCCCATGCTCAAACATTCTCGCTGCGCTGCGAAACTGCGCGCGGGACGATATAGGCGGATGCCCCGGGGACTACGTTGACGCTGCTTGTCTCGCCCGGGTGCCGTGGGCCAGGGAGGGGCGTCTTCGCTGATAATTGCTTTGTTGGAAGAGCTGCTTTTATTGCGGCTCTTTCTTTGGTTTTGGGTATATTTGTTCTTGTTGAATTGTTATTGCGGATGGGCTGGGTACTTGGCTTTCCGCTGTTATTTGTAGCCGTCTCGGCTTTGGTTGAGAGGAGACGATCTTTATGCGTATTGTGTTTATGGGTACGCCTTATTTTGCTGTGCCTTCGCTGACTTCGCTTGTTGAGGCTGGTAATGAGATTGCGCTTGTTGTTACTCGTCCCGATGCTGTTCGTGGGCGTGGTAAAAAGTTGGAGCCGTCTCCTGTTAAGGCTAAGGCGCTTGAGCTGGGGTTGCCGGTTATTGAGGCTAATCGTATGACGCCTGAGGTCGTTGAGGCGCTTAAGACTGCCCAGGCTGACATTTTCTGCGTGGCTGCCTATGGTTGCATTTTGCCGGATGATGTGCTGCATATGGCGCCGCTTGGTATTGTGAATGTTCATGCGTCTTTGCTGCCTCGTTGGCGTGGCGCCGCTCCTATTCAGCGTGCGATTCTTGCTGGTGATGAGGTTGCTGGCGTTTCCATTATGCGCATTGGGCATGGCGTGGATACTGGTGCTTATTGTGCTCAGGCTTCCACGTCGGTTGCCGGTAAGCATGCTGAGGCACTGACTATGGAGCTTGGCGAGCTGGGCGGCAAACTGCTTGCCGATACGCTTCCTTCCCTTGCCGACGGCACCGCCGTGTGGACCGAGCAGGATGAATCTCTCGTCACGCATGCTGCCAAGATTTCCAAGCAGGAGATGCGTCTGGATCCGCACATGGCGGCGCTTGATTGCGTGCGTCATGTGCTTGCCTCGTCCGACACCGCTCCCGCTCGTTGCGTGATTGCCGGCAAGTCGGTTCGCGTGCTCGATGCTGCGCCAGCTGATGTGTCGCTTGGCGAGGGTCAGGTTCTCATTAAGGCCAAGCGTGTTTACCTTGGTCTTTCCGATGGTGCGGTTGAACTGCTCGAGGTTAAGCCCGATGGCAAGCGTGCCATGGCCGCTTCTGCTTGGGCTGCTGGGCTGCAAGGCGCTGATCTTATCTGGGGTGTTTTGTCATGAGCAAGCTTTCTCCCGCGCGCAAGCTTGCGCTCGATGTGCTAATGGAGGCCGATCGCCGCGGCATGTATGCGCGTGACGTGCTGTCCTCTCGCGCATCGGCCAAGGCTATTGACCAGCGCGATTCCGCTTTTGCCGCCCGCTTGGCGCTGGGTGTGGCCGCCACGCAGGGTATTTTGGACGAGCTGCTCGATCAGTTTCTCGATAAGCCTAAAAAGGTTGCGCCGCGTGTTCGCATGGCGCTTCGCATCTCGGCCTTCGAGATGCTCTATCTGCATACGCCTGGCCGCGTTGCCGTAAGTCAGGGTGTTGAGCTGGTGCGCAGCGGAGCTAAGTCTGCCGCCGGTTTGGCCAACGCCGTGCTGCATAAGGTTGCGGACAACGTTGAGGACTTTGCCACGGCGTCCGATGTGAATGAGTCTGAGCGACGCTTGGTTCGTCTGTCGCGCTTGATGGGTCTGCCGCGTTGGCTGTGCGCTCGTATCATGGCGTCGTTTGACACGCCAGAGGGTGCGCTTAACTTTGCCGGCAACTTGGCACCTGCGCCGCTGGCCCTGCATGAGAACGCCTTTGCGACCAAGCCCGATCCGTATATCTCGCAGCTCGTCGCGCCTGTCTTCCCGGGCTGCCATGCCCCGGTTGATGCCCAAGTTACCGTTGCTTCGGGTGTGTTTGAGCGTGCTGCCGCGGTGGCCTCGGACCTTAACGCGCAGCTTATCGCCACAGCTGCCACGCGCCCTGGTAGCTGCCTTGAGATTGGTGCCGGTCGTGGTACCAAGACCTATGTGATGATGTGCCAGGCCAAGCGTGCGGGCTATGAGCGTCAGCATACGGCGCTCGATCTGCATGATCGCAAGTGCGATCTGAATCTCGCTCGCCTGCACAAGGCCGGTATTCAGGGCGTTCGTACGGTTTCGGGTGATGCCTGCGAGCTTGATGAAGTACTGACGTCGTTTGATGCCATGCTTGGCAAGCCGGTTAAGTTCGACACGGTCTTTATCGATGCGCCATGCTCGGGCACCGGCACCATGCGCCGTCATCCTGAGATCCCCTGGCGCCTGACCGAAAAGGATGTAGCGGTTGAACTGCCCAAACTGCAACTGACGATGCTCAAGGAAGCCGCCGCGCGCGTGGCTGCCGGCGGCGAGCTGATCTATGCGACGTGCTCGGTCTTCGACGAGGAGAACACGCAGGTCGTGGACGCGTTCCTTGCTTCTCCCGAGGGTGCCGGCTTTAGCGTGGCACCGCTTTCCGAGGCACAGATTCTGCAACTCCCCGAGTTCGATCAGGCCAAGAAGCTCGTATCCGTACGCCAGAACGATCGAGGCCTCTTCCAAAGCGTGCCAGTAAACGCCGACTCCTACGACGGCCACTTCTGCGCCAGACTGGTCCAC
>USEF01000032.1 GCA_900553475.1 uncultured Collinsella sp.
GACTTTGTGCTGACCTTTGAGGAGCTGGCCGGTATCATCGAGGGCAAGGATCTGGACATCGATCTGCTGGAAGTGGATGAGAATGAGGCAGCACTCTGCTCCGCCTCTGCTGCAGGCCGCGGCTTTGCACAGTCCGGCGGCGTTGCCAAGGCTGTTGCCGATAAGCAGGGCTGGGAGGTCAAATACGAGGCCATCGACTGGGACGCCAAGGATACGCTGCTTAACTCGGGCGCCATCAACTGCATCTGGAACGGCTTTACCATGGAGGGCCGTGAGGACGACTACACGTTCTCCGAGCCGTACATGCTCAACGAGCAGGTGCTGGTGGTCAAGAAGGATGCGGGCATCAAGGGCTGGGACGATCTTGCCGGCAAGACTGTGATTACCCAGACTGATTCCGCTGCGCAGGACGTGCTTGAGGGTGACCAGAAGGATCTGGCAGCGACGTTTGCCACGCTCGACACGATCGGCGAGTACAACACGGCCTTTATGCAGCTCGAGAGCGGCGCGGTCGATGCCGTGGCGTGCGATCTTTCGATTGCCCAGTATCAGCTTGCCGCCAAGCCCGATGCCTATACGCAGCTTGATGAGCCGCTGTCCAGCGAGCACTACGCCGTTGGCTTTAAGAAGGGCGACACCAAGTCGGCCGATGCTGTAGCCGAGTCGCTCAAGGCGCTCTACGAGGACGGCACGGTCAAGGACCTCTGCGATAAATATTCAAGCTATGGTTTGTCTTTCGATAATTGGGTGCTCAAGTAATGTCTATTCAGGTCATGATGCAGATGCTTGGCCAGGGATTCTTGGTCAGTTTGCAGTTGTTTGTGCTGACGCTGCTGGGGTCGATTCCGCTGGGAATCCCCGTGGCGTTTATGCGCATGAGCAAAATCGCGCCGCTTCGCTGGATTGCGCGCATCTACATTTCGGTCATGCGCGGTACGCCGCTCATGCTGCAGATGTTTGCCATCTACTTTGCCCCGTACTACGTGTTTGGCATTTCGCTCACGCCCGATTCCAAGTGGACGGCGTGCGTCGTGGCGTTCATCATCAACTACGCCGGTTACTTTGCCGAGATCTATCGCTCGGGCTTGCAGTCCATTCCGCGCGGTCAATACGAGGCTGCCGAGGTGCTGGGCTATTCGCGCGTGCAGACGTTTCTGTATGTCGTGATGCCGCAGGTCGCCAAGCGTATTCTGCCGGCGATGGGCAACGAGATCATCACGCTGGTCAAGGACACGTCGCTGGCGTTTGCCATTGGCGTGGGTGAGATGTTCTCGACGGCCAAGGCGCTGGTCGCCTCGCAGGTGAGCATGGTGCCGTTTGCGATCGCGGCGCTGATCTACTGGGTCTTTAACTTTGTGGTCGAGATGCTGCTGGGCGCCGCCGAAAAGAAGCTGGACTATTATCATGACTAACTCAGTGATGAAAATCGAAAACGCGCGCAAGGCGTTTGGCGGCAATGAGGTGCTCAAGGATATCTCGCTTGAGGTGAAGCGTGGCGAGGTCGTGGCGATTATCGGGCCTTCGGGTGGCGGCAAGTCCACGCTGCTGCGGTGTGCCACGCTGCTCGAGACACTCGACGGAGGCTCGCTCTCGTTTGGCGACCTTGCCGTTGCGACGGATGCGGGTTCGGGCGCGGTCTATGCGAAGGGCGATGTGCCCAAGCAGGCGCGCTCGCGATTCGGCCTGGTGTTCCAAAATTACAACCTGTTCCCGCACTATACCGTGATGAAAAACATCATCGACGCGCCGATCCGCGTGCTTAAGCGCCCGCGCGAGCAGGCGGAAGCTCGTGCGCATGAATTGATTGCTCAGATGGGGCTTGTGGGCAACGAGAACAAGGTTCCGTGTGAGCTTTCGGGCGGTCAGCAACAGCGCGTGAGTATCGCCCGCGCCTTGGCGCTCGACCCGGAAATCTTGTTCTTTGACGAGCCGACCTCGGCGCTCGATCCCGAGCTAACGGCCGAGGTGCTGCGTGTCATTAAAGACCTTGCCGCGCAGAATATGACGATGGTGATCGTGACCCACGCGATGCAGTTTGCGCGCGATGTTGCCGATCGCGTGGTCTTTATGGACGGAGGCCGCATTGTCGAGGAGGGTCCGGCCGAGCAGGTTATCGACCATCCGCGCGAGCAGCGCACGCGTGAGTTTTTGAGCCGTATCGAGGGATAGGCTCAGGTATTTGCTCAACTATTAATTGAGGCGAAGCCGTCGCAGGTCTTACGGTCTGTGGCGGCTTTTTGTTTGCATCGACGGGGTTCAATAATCGCCTCACAAGCTTGTCTCTTCCTCTCGCCGCCTGTATTCATACGTGCGCCGAAAGGTATGCATGGACGGCCGCCCGTGAGGGTAGGGTGGTGGCATAGGACATTTGGAGGGTGAGTCGGCTCGGTTGCCGACCATGCTGCTCCCGGGATGGCACCGACCGCGAACTCTCCCCGTTGGCGTCGCGCATTGCGCGCGGCCCTGCAAGGAGGTCATCATGGGTGCTCCCAAGACCGGTAACGTAAGGAACGTGGTGCTCGTAGGCCAAGGCGGGGTGGGCAAGACTTCACTCGCCGAGGCCATGCTCCACCTTTCCGGCAAGACCGCCCGCCTGGGCGGCCACGACGGCACCAAGCCCACGCTCGACTATGACCCCGAAGAGGTCAAGCGTGCATTTTCCATCTCGACGACCATCGCGCCGATCGACTGGAAGGGCGCGCGCATCAATGTTCTCGATGCCCCGTGCTACCCCGATTTTATCGGCGACGCCTTTGCCGCGATGAGCGTCTGCGAGACGGCTCTGTTTGTGGTCGACGCCGAGGCCGGCCCGCAGCCTACGACGGTTAAGCTCTGGTATGCCGCCGAGGACCTGCGACTGGCGCGTGCGGTGTTCGTAAACCGCCTGTCGCGCTCCGAGGCCAGCTTTGCGACCACGATGGACCTGCTGCAAGAGCGCTTTGGCACGCGCCTGGGCGCCGTGACCCTTCCCTGGGGCGAGGGCGAGGACTTTGACGGCATCATCGACCTGGTGCGCATGAAGGCGCGCCATTGCAACGGCACCGAAGCCGTTGAGTCGGAGATTCCCGAGGAGTATCGTGCCCAGGCCGAGGAGGCCCATGACCATCTGTGCGAGTTGGTGGCCGAGGCCGACGATGAGCTGATGATGAAGTACCTGGAAGGTGAGGAGACGCTGACGCAGGAGGAGCTTGAGGGCCTGCTGTCGAAGGCGATCGCCGAGCGCATCTTTGTGCCGGTCTTTGCGGGCGATTGCATTAAGGAGCAGGGCGTCAACTCGCTGATGGACGACATCGCCACATACTTCCCGGCGCCGACCGACTACGGCGAGATGCCGCTTATCGACGGCGATTCGCTCAAGATTTCAAGCGACGATGATCGTCCGGTGGCGTTTGTGTTTAAGACCCTGGCCGATCCGCAGCAGGGTCGCATCAGCTTTATTAAGGTGCTGACGGGTACGCTTGAGCCGGGCCTTGAGCTGGTCAACGCGCGCACGCGCAAGGGCGACCGTCTGGCTCACCTGTATGTGATGTGCGGCCGCGACATGACCGAGGTCGGTCACGCCTATGCCGGCGACATTATCGTGGCACCCAAGCTGGCGGCCGAGACGGGCGATACGCTCTCGATTACCGGCAAGGTCGAGGCTGCGGCGTTTAAGTTCCCCAACTCGCAGTACCGCATTGCCATCGAGGCCGAGAATCGCGGGGACGAAGAGAAGCTCTACACGTTTATCGAGAAGGCCTGCAAGGCCGATCCGACCATGAGCATCGATCGTGACGAGGAGACCGGCCAGACCATTATCTCCGCCGTGGGTGAGGCGCAGGTTTCGGTGCTGCTCAACCGTTTGGAGGACCGTACCAAGGTCGTGGCCAAGAGCGTGCCGATCCGCATTCCGTATCGCGAGACCATCCGCCGCACGGCGAGCGCCCAGGGTCGCCACAAGAAGCAGACCGGTGGCGCCGGTCAGTACGGCGACTGCTGGCTGCGCGTGGAGCCGCTTATTGGGCCCGACGGCACGAGCGACGGCTACGAGTTTGTGGATGAGGTCGTGGGCGGCCGCATTCCGCGCTCGCTGATCCCCGCCGTGGACAAGGGCGTCCAGGAGACCATGAAGGACGGTATTATTGCCGGCTACCCGCTTACGGGCATTCGCGTGGCTGTGTACGACGGTTCGTATCACAGCGTCGACTCCAACGATATGGCGTTTCGCGCGGCGGCTCGCATCGGCCTGCGCAAGGCATGCGCCGATGCCGATCCGGTGGTGCTGGAGCCCATCGAGGAAATCACGGTGACTATCCCCGAGAGCTACGCCGGCGCCGTGATGGGCGACATCTCGGCATCGCGCGGTCGCGTGACGGGCATGGAGACCGATGAGCGCGGCGACACCGTGGTCATCGCCCAGGCACCTCTCGCCGAGCTGACGGATTACTCGACGCGCCTGCGCTCTATCACGCGCGGCACGGGCGACTTTACCATGAAGCCTGCTGGCTACGAGCAGGTTCCCTATGACGTTCAGGCCAAGCTGGTCGAGCGCTATGAGGAGGGTCGCGCCAAGTAGCGTGTGGCGTTGCCTGCAATGTGGACGCTGACGAAAAGGCCGCCCTGGGTAATCCAGGGCGGCCTTTTTTGATCCCATGGGGACGGAGGAAAACGAATCATTTTTGGGTTACGGGCGGTGCGGTCGGCACTAGTCTCCGGATGCCTGGTTGCGGCCGGTGGCGTAGTCGATCTGCACGTGCGGCTGCAGGTTGTAGCAGTACACGTGGAAGCAGAGGGTCTTGCCGTGGTCCTCGACCGATTGCGCCTCAAGGCGCACGCCGCGGCAGACAAGTTCCTCTTCGTTATACATGGGTGTGACGCGATAGAGCACGTGGTTGCCCGTCTCGCGGATGTAGCCGAGAATCTGCTCCTCAAACGGCAGCATGCCTGTCTCGTTGAGATAACGCGTGCCGGTGAGGAGATTCTTGCGGTTGGCGTTTTCGCCGCAGAGCGACCAGGCGATGAGGTGACAGCGGTTGTAGAGGCTCTGGCCCGGAATAAAGTCGTAGCGCTGCTGGCGCCATCCAGCGGGATGGATACGCGAGATATCGCCGCGCTCGCCTTGACCGAGTGATTCGGGGCCCACGCAGGCAAGCGCTTTGCGGGTGCGGCCCAGGCTGTCAAGCTTGGAGAACTTCTTAAAGCAACCCTCTTCTGTAGCGCGCTCGTATTCATCGAGTGTGAATGATGGCGTGCCGAGCGGGTGCGTGCTGTCGGCGCGAAGGGCAACATAGGGGTTGCCGGCGTAGTCGGGAATGCTGCTGAGATAAACACCGCGGGCGCGGTTGAGGTCGGGGTTTTCGACCTCGTCGATGGGGGTGGCGGCGCTGTCCGCGGAAGCGCCGTCGCCGGTGTCGGTTGCGGCGGAATCGGAGCCATCGCCAGAGTCTTGGCTATTTTGAGAGTCCGAGGAGCTCGCTGTTCCCGATTCGAGTCGGGCAACCAGGTCCGCCTCGTCGTCGGTGCGGCTGGGACTCTCGTCTTGCTTCTCGGCCAGAGCCGCTGCCTGCTCATCGCTTTGCGGCGACAACAGCTTGGGCGCCCCGTCGAGCGACCCTGTGAACAGCGCAAACCCCAGCACCACGGCGGTGCCGATGGAAAGTACTTGCTTGTAGGCGGACTTGCGCGACATGGAGGCTCCTGGATGGACGGTTGGGAATCTCCCAGTCGAGCGGGAGCCGGCAGGGGCCGTTCTGTCGAACAAATACTTAAGATTTGAGACAAACGCTACTGATTCATTTGTCCCGCGGTCTAGATCGAGGTGGAGTCGAGCCAGTTGAGCTTGCACTCGAGAATGCGCTGCTCGCCGGGTTCGCTGCTTCCGTCAAGTAGGGCGAGCAGCATCTCGGCTGCTTCGCGACCTTCTTGGTCGACGGGCTCGATGATGGTGGAGACGGTCGGTGTGGTGAGATTAGTCCAGTCTTCGCAGTTGAGTCCCAAAAGGCCGATTTGCTGCGGAAGCAGATGGGCCATTGGCTGGAGGGCCTTGTAGACACGGGGAAGTGCCCACTGATTTTGCACGAAGATAAGGGTTCGCTTGGCGGGATTGAACTTGAATTTAAAGTATTCGGTGAGCTCGTTGATTGACGGCTTGTTGTGATCGATGGGAATCGCTTTGTAGAGCTGCCCGTTCGCTGCCAGCGCCTCGGCATACCCCTGAAAACGCTCCATGCGGGTGCGCATTTCGGTCATGTTGGCGGCAATGGAAAAGAAATCTTCGTAGCCGGCGTCGAGGAGTGCCTGTGTGGCGTTGTACACGCCGTCATAAAGGTTGTTTTTGATCCAGCTGGTACCTGGGCTATAGATGGCCGCATCGAAAAAGACGACCGGCTTGCCGGCGCGTCTAATGCGGTCATGCACGGCTTTGAAGTTTGCCGTGGGCTGGATGATAAAGCCATCGACGCCCAGCGAGAGCGTCTTGTCGACGTACATGAGCTCGGTCTCGGGGTTAAAGTTGCTCGTGCAAACGACCGTCTGGTAGCCCGCGGGGAGCATGACCTGCTCCATGCCATTGAGAACGAGCCCCGCCCATTTGTTGGTGTTATCCAAAATGATGATGGCAATGACGTGGGTTTGCTTGCCGGTGAGCGTCTGCGCTTGGGCGTTGGGAACGTATCCGAGTTCCTTAATGACGCGCGCGATTTTGTTCTGCGTCTTCTCGCTAAGCTTTTCTCGTTTGTCGTTGAGGTAATACGAGACGCTTGCCGTCGAGGTTCCCGCCTCTCGAGCGACGTCTGCGATCGTAACGCGCTGTTTTGCCACAGCGACTCCTTCCGACAGATGAGCATTTTCCAACATGATGACTTTGAGTCTTGGTGAAGGATACGCTTCGGTGAGCGGCTTTTTCCTTTCATATGAGTATGCAACAAATGCGGCATACGGGTGGGGTCGAAATTTGTGACCGGCATGCGCATCTGCCGTCTACCGAGAAAATCAAATACTTCTTGACTTTTGAAATCGAGGGCAAAATCGCAGGATTCATTTTTGGTTAAACGCATAACTAAATCGCATAACCAACGCTCTGACCTGCGCGTTTACCGAAATAAGCTGGCATTAAGAAAAACGAGCACCTATATTGTTCTTGTCGAAAAGACAGCAAGTCCAAACGGCAGGGGATGCTCCGGAGGCCTCCGCAGACGGTGTCTTGCGCACGCAACTCTATGAAAAGAGGGAAGCAATGAAGATCGTAGGCGTTGCCGCCTGTACTGTGGGTATCGCCCACACGTATATGGCCCAGAAGGCGATTCAGGATGAATGCGCCGCCCGTGGCATCGAGTGCAAGGTCGAGGCTCAGGGTGGCCTGGGTATCGAGAATGAGCTCACGCAGGAAGACGTGGACTCCGCCGACCTGGTCCTGGAGTCCGTCGACGTGGGTGTCGAGAACGAGGACCGTTTTGAGCAGAAGATGGCCGAGGGCAAGTTCCTGAAGGTCGGCACCTCGGATGTAATCGCCGATCCGGTAAAGATCATCGACCAGGCCATTGAGATCATCAAGGCGACGGGTGGCGCCGTTGACGCGCCCTAGGCCGAGGCCAAGGCAGAGAAGAAGGCCGTCTCCGCTGCCCCGCAGGCCCCGACACCGGCGTCCAAGCAGTCTATCTTTGCCGATCCTGGCAAGACGCTGCTCAATGCATTCAATACCGGCGTTTCCTATTTTATCCCCATCGTCGTTATCGGCGGCGTGTTTCTTGCCTTCTCGCTGGCATCCGGTACCGCCGGCGCCAACGGCATGGAGGTTACGAACCCGCTGATGGTGAGCCTTAACACCATCGGCATGGCCGGCATCTCCATGATGATCCCGGTGCTTGCGGCATACATCTCCTACTCGATGGCCGGCAAGCCCGCGCTCGCCCCCGGTTTTGTCCTGGGCTACCTGGTCAACAACGCAGTCGTTACCCCTAACGGCAACAGCGTTTCGACCGGCTTCTTGGGCGCCATGATCATGGCGGTCATCTGCGGCTACTTTGTCCGCTGGATGAAGACCTGGAAGGTCAACAACACCATCCAGACCATCATGCCCATCCTGATCATCCCGATTCTGACCTCGCTTGTCCTGGGCATGGCCTATATCTACATCCTGGCCACGCCGCTTGGCTTTGTGATGGACTGGCTCACCGGCGTGCTCGGCAGCCTGCAGGGCGGTTCCGCAGTTGTCCTGGGTCTGGTCATTGGCGTTATGACCGCCTTCGATATGGGTGGCCCCATCAACAAGACCGCCTCGACCTTCACCATGGCCATCATGGCCTCCGGCATCTATGGCCCCAACGGCATGTTCCGCGTCGCCGTCGCCATTCCCCCGATTGCCTGCGGCCTTGCTGCGCTCATCGCCAAGAACAAGTTCGATGACGCCGATCGCCAGATGGGTATCTCCGCACTGTTCATGGGCTGCATCGGCATTACCGAGGGCGCTATCCCCTTCGCGGTCAAGGACCTTGGCCACACCCTGCCCGGCATCTGCATCGGCTCTGCCGTGGGCGCGGCGCTCGCCGCCTTCCAGGGTATCGACTGCTACGTCCCGCACGGTGGCTTTATCGTCGCCCTTGCCACCAACAACGTCGCGCTGTTCTGCCTGGACATCGTGATTGGCGCCGTGGTCGCCGCTGCAATCCTGATTGCCATGAAGCCCACGCTCGACAAGCAGGCCAAGTAAACCTTTAAGGACTCCGGTTGTGCGGAGGGATGGATTTGACTCCGCACAACCGCCCCTACACAACAAAATCCATCCGTACTGATAGGGCCCACATCTGGGTCCCAGGGAACTTTTGTCAAAAATCCTCTGGAGAAGGAGAACAAAATGTCCAACCTCACCATCCGCCAGGCCGTTCAGGGCATGCTCAAACTGCAGGATAGCGGCGATCACGCAACCATGGTCGGCATTGGCCCCATGAGCCCCAACCTGATTCAGGCCGTGTTCGAGCTTGCCAAGGACGAGGATTTCCCGCCCATGTTTATCGCCAGCCGCAACCAGGTCGATATGGACGAGATGGGCGCCGGCTACGTCAACGGTTGGGACCAGACGCGCTTTGCCGCCGACATCAAGAAGGTCGCCGACGAGGTGGGTTACACCGGTCCGTACTACCTGTGCCGAGATCACGGCGGTCCGTGGCAGCGCGACGAGGAGCGTAACGCCCACCTGCCCGAGGATGAGGCCATGGAGCTCGCCCGCAAGTCCTTCGTCGCCGACATGGAGGCAGGCTTTGACCTGCTGATGGTCGACCCCACCAAGGATCCCTATCAGATCGGCAAGGTTATTCCGCTCGACGTGGTGCTTCGCCGCACGATCGATCTTATCGACTACCTTGAGCAGTACCGTCGCGAGCATAACCTGCCCGAGGTCGCCTATGAGGTCGGTACCGAGGAGACCAATGGCGGCTTGACCTCTACCGATAAGTACGAGGAGTTCATTTCTCAGCTGCAGCCCGAGCTCGAGAAGCGCGGCTGCCCCATGCCCACCTTTATCGTCGGCCAGACCGGCACCCTTACCCGCTGGACGGAGCAGGTCGGTCACTACAACTTCAAGAACGCCCGCGAGCTTGCCGATATGGCCAAGCGCTATGGCGTGGGCCTGAAGGAGCACAACGCCGACTATCTGGACGACGCGACGCTGCTCGAGCACATCCCGGCACACGTGACCGCCTCCAACGTCGCTCCGCAGTATGGCACCGAGGAGACCCGCGCCTACCTCAAGCTCTGCGCCACCGAGCAGATCCTGGTCGACAACGGTCTGTGCGATGACCCCTCCGACCTGTATCACACGCTGCTGGTCAAGGCTATCAAGACCGAGCGCTGGCGCAAGTGGATGACTGGCGACGACGTCAACCTGCAGGTCGATGACATCCTTGCCGACGATGAGCTCAGCCTGAAGATCCTGGATGTCTCCGGCCACTATGCGTTCAACGATCCCGAGGTCAAGGAGCAGGTCGAGAAGCTCTATCGCAACCTCGCTGCCCAGGACATCGACGGCAAGCGCTTTGTGATCGAGCACATCAAGCGCCCGATCAAGCAGTACGTCGTCGGTCTTAACCTCAAGGGCGTCACGACCCGCATCGAGGCCGCTCTTGCCGAGTAAGTAGCTTTTCCTACGCGACGCCGGGCCTGGGGCATGTCCCAGCTGCAGGCCCGGCACATGGGACAAAGGGGCAGTCCCTTTGTCCCATTCTTTTGAGTTTTAGCTTCCTTTGAAGGGGTTCACCATGAAGTTCTTTATCGATACCGCCAATCTGGACGAGATTGCCGAGGCCAAGAGCTGGGGCTGCCTGGCCGGTGTTACCACCAACCCGTCCCTGTACGCCAAGACCGGCGGCAAGCTTGCCGACTTTGAGCCCCATATGCTCAAGATTGCCGAGCTCTGCGAGGGTCTGCCCGTGTCCGCCGAGTCCACCGCGACTACTGCCGAGGGCATGATCGAGGAGGGCAAGCGTCTTGCCGCCCTCGCTCCCAACATCGTGGTTAAGCTTCCCGTGTGCGAGGCCGGCCTTGCCGCCTGCCGCGCCCTGGCCGACGCAGGTGTGCGCGTCAACATGACGCTTGTTTTCTCGCCGACCCAGGCCTTGATGGCCGCCAACGCCGGCGCTCGCTACATCAGCCCGTTTGTGGGGCGCTTCGATGACATCGCCGAGGACGGTATTTCGCAGCTCGACAATGTTGTGACTTGCATCAAGAACTATGACTGGACCGGCAAGAACGTCGACGACACCGTTGAGATCATCACCGCTTCGGTCCGCACGCCCAACCATGTGACCCAGGCGGCGCTGCTTGGTGCCGACATTGCGACCGTCCCCATGGCCGCTCTTAAGAAATGCTTGCATCACCCGCTGACCGACCAGGGCCTTGCCTCTTTTGAGGCTGATTGGCAGAAGGTCGTCGCTCAGGCTTAACGAGTGGATTGCCCCGGCATCGCGTCATCCGGTGCCGGGGTTGTTCTCAAGAGAGGAATTCGTATGACCAACCAGGAGCTGGCGAAGGTCGCCAATGAGGTCAGGAAGGGTGTCGTGACTGCGGTTCACGCGGCCAAGTCGGGACATCCGGGTGGATCGCTCGGTGCTGCCGACATCATGACGTATCTGTACTTTGAGGAAATGAATATCGATCCTGCTGACCCTCACAAGGCCGATCGCGATCGCTTTGTGCTCTCCAAGGGTCACGCGGCGCCGGGCCTGTATTCGGTGTTGGCAAATCGCGGCTATTTTCCCGTCGAAGAGCTCGAGACGCTCCGCCATATTGGCAGCCGACTGCAGGGCCATCCCAACATGAACGACACCCCGGGCATCGATATGTCCACCGGATCGCTCGGTCAGGGTATCTCCGCCGCGGTTGGAATGGCACTCGCCGCAAAGCACTGGGGTGACAGCTACCGCGTTTACACGTTGCTGGGCGACGGCGAGTGCGAGGAGGGCCAGGTGTGGGAGGCGGCCATGTTTGCCGGCAACCATGCGCTCGACAATCTTGTTGCCGTCGTCGACCACAACGGCTTGCAGATTGACGGCACGATCGATGAGGTCAACTCGGCCATGCCGCTCGCTGACAAGTTCCGCGCCTTTAAGTGGCATGTGATCGAGCTAGCCGATGGCAACGACATGACACAGATTGAGGCGGCTTTCGCCGAGGCTCGTGAGGTGACCGGCGTGCCCGTCGCTATCATCGCCGAGACGGTGAAGGGCAAAGGCGTCTCCTTTATGGAGAACCAGGTTGGCTGGCATGGCAAGGCGCCCAACGATGAACAGTTTGAGCAGGCCATGGCCGAGCTTGCGGCAGCAGGAGAGGAGCTCTAATGGCAGAGGTCAAAAAAGTCGCCACGCGCGTAAGCTACGGCGAGGCGCTCGTCGAGCTGGGCAATGAGCACGATGACTTTGCAGTGCTCGATGCCGACCTGGCTGCCGCTACGCAGACGGGTAAGTTTAAGGCTGCGCACCCTGAGCGCTTCTACGATGCCGGCATTGCCGAGAGCAACTTGATGGGGCTTGCCGCCGGCATTGCAACCACGGGCCACGTCGCCTTTGCGAGCACCTTTGCCATGTTCGCCGCCGGCCGCGCGTACGAGCAGGTGCGCAACTCCATCGGCTATCCGCACCTCAACGTCAAAATCGGCGCCACGCATGCGGGTATCTCGGTCGGTGAAGACGGCGCCACGCATCAGTGCTGCGAGGACATCGCGCTCATGCGCACGATCCCGGGTATGACGGTGGTCGTTCCCGCCGATGACATCGAGGCT
>USEF01000033.1 GCA_900553475.1 uncultured Collinsella sp.
TACAAACCGGGCGGGCGCGACGTTCATCCTATTTGTAATACGTCTTAAACAGCTTAAAGTGACGCAGCTTGGTGTGCCACATGCGCAGCCAGCGGTTAAAGACAAAGTCGCCCTTCATAAACGAGGGGTCGGCGGCCTTACCCTCCTTGGCCAGACGATGCGCCTTAGCGCGCAGCTCGGGATCCTTGACGTATTTATCGACCACGCCCATGGGGACAACCATCCACAGCGCCTCGTCCTGCGCCGTCACAAACTCGGGCTCAAACGGGCGGTTGTACACATACTCGTCCACTACGTACTTGGCAACGTTAAAGCCACTGTTGGTGACGTAGTAGTTACTGCGGCCCTGGCGAGTGTTGAAGTCGAAGAACTTAAACGAACCGTCGCGCTCGTCGTATTTGACGTCAAAGTTGGAGAAGCCCGTAAACTTGAGGTCCTCGAGCAACTTGCGCACGCCGCCCATGAGCTCGTCATTGGGCTCGGTGATGATGCAGGCGTGGTTGCCAACGCCGTGAGGCTGGTGCTCCTCGAGCAGCACGTGGCCCAGGCACATCATGCGCACCTTGCCGTTGCGGTCGGAATAGCTGGTAAGCACGCGCATGTACTCGTCGTTGCCGGGCACGCGATCCTGCAGGATCAGATCATCGGTGTAGCCACTCGCGTATACATCGCGAATGACCTGCTCCAGCTCGGCGCGATCGGCGATCTCGTAGGCCTTTTTCTGGCCCTCGAACTCGTGCTCCCACCACATGATGCCGTCGGAAGGCTTCAGGATCATTGGGAAGGGAAAATCGATCTGGTCGAGCACCTCGGCAGGAGCCTCGCCCTGGGCGTTGAGCATGGCCATGGTAAAGGTAAACGTATGCGGATAGGGAACACCGTGCTTCTCGCACAGCTCGTAGAAGATTTCCTTCTTCTGGCACTGTTCGAGCATGCTGTAGGGCGCATAGGGCGCGATGACGTTTGAGGCAAGCTCGCCGGCATCCTGAGCCTGTGCGGCAAGCGCGACATAGTTGTCGCCGCAGCCCATGAGAATAATCTTCTTATCGGGATTGGCCTGCGCGACACCGTTAATGGTCTCGATCATGACCGGCATGGTGTCGATATCCACATTGGGCGTGTAGTCGATAATCTGGCTGCGGTACGCAGGACCGGTCTGGTACTTGCCAAAGACCAGGCTCTTGACCTGATACTCCTCGTAAAAGGCGCGCGCCACCGAATAGGCGTTGATGTCGCCACCGAGCAGCACGGGGATAAACTCGCGCTCTGTAAACTGCAATGCCATGGAAACTTCCTATCTAGAACTGCCCACGACGGGCGGTCTTTATGCAACCCGTTTATTTTAGCGTGCCGGACCGTTTCCTCCTAAAGCTCCACTGTATCTATGACAATCAACGCAATTATCCAGCATGAAGGCCGCACTCACCGCCGTATGACAAACGGCAATGAACCCACCGTTGTTGTAGGGTTCAGCATATTGATACCCCCGAGTGAAAGGCGCACGCGTGCTCCAGGACCTTCCAACCGATAACCCCATCCTCGATGCCGCAAAATGCGAGTTGGCGCAGCGCGCAAGCGACCGCTCCTCTGCGCACCGCAAACGACGCTTACGACGGTGCCGCCTACATCACCTCCATCGATACATCGGCGCACAAAGGCACGCGCAAGACGCCCGTCTCCGGCGGACACGATACCGCCATCGAGCAGTTTGGCCTCGTCTCCGATGCCCACGCCGGGGACAACATCAGGGTAATCAAACTCGGCGACGGCACCTGTTCGTTCACCCCCGCCCAGGCGCTCAACGAAGTAGAGCAAGCTCGCCGCAATGGGACCTTATAGCCACAAACCCCAACGTTGAGATAGCTTTCACAGTCCAAAGCCCGTCCCAAACAGGCCCCCGTAACGTTAAAGTTGAACTCTATGGTTTCTCAACAATTCGCTATAACTGCAGGTCAAAGCCAAAGCCTCAAGTTTAACTTGACCCTTTAAAACCTTTAAGGTTCAAGTTGAGGTCGAAAGCAGTAGTAGAATACCTGAGGAACAATAACCTACGATTGATTGCAGAGGGACTGGATGCAGCATTCGAATCATCGCACCGCAGCGCTCATCGCGTCGAAGCCGGCTCGTATCATCACGAGCGCCGCGCTCGCCGTTGCGTTGACGGCCACGCCGATGCTCTCCCCCGTCGCGGCGTATGCCGCCTCGCAGGCAACGCAGGATCAGCTTGCCGCCGCCCAGCAGAAGATCGAAGCCGCCACGAGCGCCTACAACGATGCCCGCACCAAGCTCGGCGATCTGCAGAAGCAGATTGACGCCAACGAGGCAAGTATCGAAAAGATCGAGGCGAAGCTTCCCGATCAGCAGGAAAAGGCATGCACCGCCATGCGCGATCTGTACAAGTACCAGAAGGGCACCAACCCCATCGTGAGCTTCCTGGTCAACGCACAGAGCCTGGGTGAGTTCATCACGACCTGCAAATACACCAACCAGATCACAAGCTCGAGCGTCGACGAGATCGAAGAGCTCAATAACATGCAAACCGAACTCGAGCAGAACAAGGCCGAGCTCCAGCAGGCCAAGTCTCAGCTTGAGGCAGAGCAGAAAAACGCCGAGGATGCGCTGGCGCAGGCCCAGCAGCTCCGCAGCGAGGCACAGGCAAAAGCCGAGCAGGAAAATGCCGCCGAGCTTGCCAAGCTTGAGGCCGATAAGGCCGCTGCCGCCGAGAAGCTCTCGGGCGAGGGCGTGAGCGGCAGCAATTCCAGCAGCCAGGCCACCAACGCCAACACCACCATCGACACCACGGTGAACAACGCCAACACCGGTAGTTCCGATTACGATTCGTTCATTAATGAGTGGACGAGCCGCATTGACAATTACCTCGCCGGCTCCCCTATGGCAGGCCAGGGCTATAACTTTGCCGTCGCCGCTTGGAATACCGGCGTCGACCCCCGTTGGTCCCCCGCCATCGCCTGCATCGAGAGCACCAAGGGTGCTTATTGCGCCAATTCTTACAACGCCTGGGGCTGGAGTGCACGTGGCGGCGGTTGGCGCAGCTTTGGCAGCTGGAGCGAGGGCATCTTCGCTCACGTTGCCTATCTGGGCGCCAACTACGGCTCCACCCTTACCCCGGCTGCGGCCAAAAAGTACTGCCCACCCACGTGGCAGGACTGGTACAACAAAGTCGCCGCTCAGATGAACCGCATCTAAGTGCAACTGCAAAGGGCCCCAATGGGGCCCTTTTCTTTTAGGTAGCGGAGGTATCGACGACGCCGGTCGCATTGGCAACCGCGACTATGACGATCATGCATAGGAGCAGCACACCCAATGCCTTGAGCCAGAGTTTCGCGAGTTTCTTGCCGCGATAGCTGTCGAGCAGTGCGAATCGCCGACGAAGACGGCGCTTATCGAGCAGCGCAAAATGCATAAGCGCCATAAGGCCATCGACAAAGAAAAAATACTCGATTATGAGAAGCCACGTCGGGTAGCTTTGGTTTGCTCCCGTGGGTTGAAAGACGGCAAAGTGACTTCCGGCAAAGAACACAAGCAGCGAGAAGCAGACGAGCGTATTCCAAATGCGCCCCAGGGACTCCGGAACGCGAGAAAGCAGACCGCATGCAGCGGAGGTGGCAGGCCTAGGAAGCCTTGCGGGGTTCTGGAGCCTTTGGGGCGTCAACAACGTCTCCGAGGCCGGAGTACGGACAGGCGCAGGCGCAGGAGGCCGCACGGGGCGACTCAGATCGTATGCCGCGCGCGTCGCCCGTCCCAACGCTTCCGCACTCGCAAAACGCTTGGCCGGGTCGAGCGCCATCGCCATGCAAACGACATCGGCCAATGGGCCGGGAACGCCGCATGCCTCGCATTGTTCGCGCATGTCCCGACCCGGCTTGGGGTCGGTCCCCGTCAAACAAAAGAACAGCAGGGCACCGAGCGCGTAGACGTCGCTTCGCACGCTCGTCTGTCCAAACCCATACTGCTCGGGCGGCGCATAGGGCCGTGTCCCAAACTTGACAGTATCGGCATCGGCGCCATCGCGCCACACGCGCACGATCCCCAAGTCGATAATCACCAGCGATGAAAACGTCAGGCCGTCATCAGGCGTATAGTTGGCACCTGCCACGATGATATTCGACGGCTTGAGGTCGCGATGGATCACCGGCGCCGAAGCCTCCCCCGCCATTGCAAAACCGGCATGGAGCTCGCCCACGGCGTCGCAAAGGACAGGATACAATTCACGCGCATAATCGGGAGCGGATCCCAGACGGTCCACCAGTGCCCCGAGTGTCTCCCCTTCTATGTATTCCATAACCACGTTGAGCTCGTCGCCCGCACGACGACAATCGACGATTCTGGGCAGGTGCTCAAAACGCCTGCCTGCCCGCTGAGCGGCAAACAGACGCTCGTATGCCCCGCCGATTTGAGCCGAAGCATCGATGCGTTTACGGACAAAGGGACCGAGCGAACCACCGCCGGTTCCTTCAAAGTACACGAGCTCGGTTGTTTCAACGGACGAGCGCTTAAGTACACGCTCCACGCGATAGCTGTCGTCTCGATCGAGCGACGCCAGGTGCTCGGCAAGCGCTGCGGTCAGCTCGTCATTGGAATATGTTGGGGTCTGAGTATCCATAGCCTCCATCATAGCGCAGGGCGCAGACACCCCATCGCATCCGCGCCCCGTTCGTTTGCATCGTTGTTCGACAGCTCCGCCGGCTCAGATATCAGCGGCTAATTCACCGTCTCCTCGCCAAAGCGATACAGCTCCTCGTTGACCTTTTGGAGGCTGCACCCGCGATCGATGCAAAAGATGATAATCGCATCGCGGCGGTCCTTGCAGTTAAGGACGCTTACCCCGGCAGCCGTCAGCGCACGGTTGGTCTCTTTGAGCGTCAGCGCCATCGCAAAGGCAATCTGCAGTACCTTATTGCGACTCGGATGACGCGCACCGGTAAAGATCTGATAGCCAAAGGTCTCATTGAGATCGGCCATACGAACCACGCGCGAGCGCTCCAAGCCCTTTTCCTGCAGTAGCTGCTTCAGGTAATCCGAAAGCGACGGGGCGGCAAAGTCGTGTTCTTTGATATAGCCATCGATGTTTGGCGCGTCGAGAAGCTCATTGAGTAACTCGTCAGTCAGCTTTTTATCGGGCATACGACTTCACCTCCCCCAGTGCATACAACATGCTAAAAACCGCTTACGTCCGAACGCTCCCAACTGGCGACCTGATCGGGAGACACCGTGCCCAGCGCCTCGAACTTCCAGGAGCCGCCCGCCTTCAGATGATTGGTGTTTGCAAGAGCCGTTCCAACCTGGTTGCCATCAGCATCATACAGAACATACTCAATCTGAATGTAGCTCTTTTCCTTGTCCGTGTTATTGGTCAGCGTCCCCGTGATCTTATAGGCAAACTGATTGGAAGTGTCTTCAGCCTCGTCAGCAATGGTATACGGTTCTTGCGGTTCTTTTTGCTCCTCAGCCTGCTGTGTCGTCCCGGCAGGTTTTGCCGAATCGCTCGCAGGCGAATCGGTTGAGTTGCCGCCCATAGAGCCCACGGCACCGACAATAACCAGCACCACGATGACGCCTAGGACAATCTTACCGATCGGCTTCTTTCCCTCTTTTGCCATTATTCATCCTTCCTACGATCCGGCTACCGTGCCGGCACACAGCACATCGTAGGAAGGATTAAACTTGAATTCATTAGCTGAGAGCTAAGGTTGCGGTAAACGGCCAATGCAGTTATCCAAACGCCGAGCAAACGCACTTTGCGCGACCGTCTGCCGGCAGCGCATCAACCCACCGTGACGGATTCCCCGGTAAAGGTGCTCACAAGCAACAGAATAAAGAAGGCCAAATAGCTGATGCTCAGCAGGTAGGCGATGACCAAAAAGGCAATCCATCCTACATTGGTCTTACCGTCGGCGCGGCGCTGCTCACGACTGCGATAAAGCCAAATCGTCACGCCGATGGCAGTGATAAACAGTACGAGTGCCGCCGCAGCCAGCCCAGCAAGCGCAAACATCACGCCAATGCTCACAGCAATAACCGGAAGCAACAACAAGCCGCATCCACACCCACCGGGACTATAAACGGCAGACTGTCGGCGTCGTTCCATCGTCACTCCAACCTCAATATCTTTGAGCACTACAACGCAGCGGCCTGCTGGACAGGAACGATCTTATTCAGCTCCGGTTCGATCCGCCTTTTCTCGGCCTCAAGGTCAAACGCCACCTGAGCGCGCAGCCAATAACCATCCGTCAGGCCAAAATAACGGCAAAGACGGAGGTCGGTGTCGGCCGTCACGCGACGTTTTCCCAAGACAATCTGCCCGATACGCTGAGCCGGAATCCCAGTCTCTTTCGCAAGGCGATATTGAGAAATGCCCATGGGAACAAGAAACTCCTCTTTGAGAAGCTCACCAGGAGTCACCGGCGACAGCAAATCGGCCGAAGTCTCATCACTTGTGATAATCGACGATTTCGACATTCCAAGCCATCTCCTGTCTCCACTCAAAACAGACCCGATAGCGCTCGTTAACACGGATGCTATATTGACCGGCACGATCGCCCTTCAAAGCTTCCAGGCGGTTGCCCGGTGGAACGCGAAGATCATCAAGCGAAGCACAAACCTGCAGTTGGCGAATCTTCCTCAACGCAACACGCTCAAAGGGCACGAACCTCCTGACCCGCACACCCATGGCAAAGCGTTCGGTATCCTCATCTTTATACGATGCAATCATAGTATCGCCTTACGTTAGTAACGTCAAACGTTTCTATAGACTTACATCTCTATTATATCGTACGTTTGTTCGTGTTTTCTAGAACAAATAGTCCTTTGCGCCTTAGTCAAGCAAAAGCAATCGTTTGTAGACATCGAGGCCTTTGAGAAGGATTTCCTCGTCGAAGAGCATGCTATCGGTATGCAGAGCGCTTGTGGCATAGGCGGGACAGCCATCCGAATCACTCGGGTTGTCTTGGTCCTCTGGCATACCCGTGCCCAGCAGGAAAAACACGCCCGGCAGATGGCGTTGATAGAACGCGAAATCCTCGGCGATCAGCAGCGGTTCCTCCACAAGCTGCAGCCCGGGCAAGGCAGGCGCGACGCTGGCAAACAACTCGGGGTCGTTGTCGACCGGCGGATAGCCCTCGGCAAAGTTGAGATCATACGTGCAGCCCGTTGCGGCACAGGCATCGTCCAGCACGCGGCGCACGCCTTCGCGCGCCCGGTCGAACATGTCGTCCGTAAACACACGCAGGCTTCCGGCCACATGGGCCTCCCCCGCCACCGCGTTGCAAACCGTACCGGCCTGCAGCAGACCAAACTTACCGATACAGGGCTTGTCGGTGCCCAGCTCGTCCATCAGTTCGCGCTCGGCAACCAAGAACTTGGCAGCCGCCAGCGCCGCATCGTGCGACTCCTCGACCGGAACGCCATAGGTCTTAGCGATATGGATGCTCGTCCCGTGAATATGAATGTGTGTCTCACTCGAACGCGCCAGCAGCGGACCGGAACAACTCGCCAACGTGCCGGCAGGCAGATCGGGCCACACATGGAAGCCAAAAATGCGGTCGGCCCCATAGCGCTCGAACACACCGCTCTCGCATACCGTCTTGGCACCACCGGTCGTTTCCTCGGCCGGCTGGAACACAAAGAGAACATTGCGCCTAATGGCGCCCGGATGCTCGCGAATCGTACGGTCGACATACGTCGCGGCGGCAAGCGCCATGGCCATGTGTCCGTCATGTCCGCAAGCGTGCATCTTGCCGGGATGGGTTGAGGCAAAGGCCGCTCCCGTCGCTTCCGCGATGGGCAGCGCATCCATATCGGCGCGAATCGCCGTGGCATGCGCGGCATCAACGCCGGCGTCGAAGAAAGCACAGACGCAGCTGGGGCACGGATGGGTCACTTCGCAGGTGAGCGGTGCCAGCACGCCCTCGATATAGGCAATGGTTTGCGGAAGATCGAAATCGAGCTCCGGAATGCGATGGAGATCGCGGCGATAGCGACGGAGTTCTTGGAGCTCGGTCATAGAGGATCCCTTCGTGAGGCACATCTGTTGCAACTTATTGTGATACAGGATTGTGGCGCACATGTTTCCAGCATATCCCTGCATTTTTTAAACGTTATATACGAATACTCTTGTTTGGTAAAGTGCAACGTGGTAGGGTCGTTACCACTTGATAGAGGCGCGGGCACGAAGAACCGCGGGCGAGCCGGCAGGCTTTGACCCCGTGGGGAGGCGAAACCCGCCGAACTGGGCTTTTCGGGCACGAACAACCTGGTGGGCCTGTGGGAAACACCCACAGGACTGTCTGCAGCAATGCGGGAGCGCTATCCGGACATTGGGTCCACGCTATGCGGATTCGATGCGCAGATGGCGCCGTCTGGATAGCGAGGTTTACGGGACATGGCATTGACCCCCAACGAGGCATATGCGGCCAAGCAGCCGTTTGTGGACAAGGAGACACTCGAGCATATCGTCGAGCAGTTCCCCACGCCGTTTCATCTATACGACGAGGCGGGCATCCGCCGCAACATGCAAGAAGTGCGCGACGCCTTTGCATGGAACCCGGGCTTTAAGGAATACTTTGCCGTCAAGGCCAACCCCAACCCGGCGCTCATCTCCATTCTCAACGAATACGGCTGCGGCTGCGATTGCTCGAGCTATACCGAGCTCATGATCGCCCGCTCACTGGGTATCACGGGACACGACATCATGTTCTCGTCCAACGACACACCGGCTGCCGACTTTGAGCTCGCCGACAAGCTGGGTGCCATCGTCAACTTTGACGACATCAGCCACATCGAGTTCTTTGAGCGTGTTGCGGGGCCCATCCCCAAGACGGTCAGCTGCCGCTTTAATCCAGGCGGCCTGTTCCAGCTCTCCAACGGCATCATGGACAACCCGGGCGACTCCAAATATGGCATGACCACCGAGCAGCTCTTCGAGGCCTTCCGCATGCTCAAGGCCAAGGGCGCCGAGGACTTTGGCATCCACGCATTCCTTGCCAGCAACACTGTCACCAACGACTACTACCCCAAGCTCGCGCGCATCCTCTTTGAGCTTGCCGTACGCCTGGAGCGCGAGACCGGCGCACACGTCGCCTTCATCAATCTGTCCGGCGGCGTCGGCATCCCCTACCTGCCCGAGCAGCAGACCAACGACATTCGCGCCATCGGCGAGGGAGTACACGCGGCATACGACGAGATCCTGGTTCCCGCCGGCATGGGCGATGTGGCGATCTGCACCGAGATGGGCCGCTTTATGATGGGCCCCTACGGCTGCCTGGTCACCAAGGCCATCCACGAGAAGCAGATCTACAAGGACTATATCGGTGTGGACGCCAGTGCCGTCGATCTGATTCGTCCTGCCATGTATGGCGCTTACCACCACATTACGGTGATGGGCCAGCCGGGTGGCGACGACAAGACCACAGCGCCCGTCACTGACACCTACGACATCACGGGCAATCTGTGCGAGAACAACGACAAGTTCGCCATCGATCGCGAGCTGCCGCATATCGACATGGGCGACCTGCTTGTGATCCACGATACCGGCGCGCATGGCTACTCCATGGGCTACAACTACAATGGACGCCTGCGCTCCGCCGAGGTCCTGCTGCGCCCCGATGGCGCGGCCGACCTCATCCGCCGCGCCGAGCGCCCGGGCGATTACTTTGCCACGCTCGACGTGCTGCCGTGCGGCCGAGAGCTGCTGGCCAAGTCGCGCGCCGAAAGTGCACGCCGTCGCGCCAAAGACGAGCGCTTGGCAGTCGCAGCTCAATGGAACAAACGCATCCAGATCGCAGAGGCGAAGGGGAAGAACATGGACATCCGCAATCTCGAGGGCTCAACCGTCGCCCTAGTTACGCCGTTTAAAAAGGACGGCAGTGTCGACTTTGACGCGCTTGGGCGCCTTATCGATTTCCACCTGCAAAACGGCACCGACGCCATCCTCACCCTAGGCACCACCGGCGAGAGCGCCACGATGACCGACGACGAGGACAACTCCGTTGTCGCCGCGGTGGTCAAGCAAGTTGCAGGACGCGTCCCCGTCATCGCCGGCTCGGGCTCCAACTCCACGCAGACCATGCTCACCAAGTCGCTTACTTACCAGGGCTTGGGAGCCGACGGCCTGCTGCTCATTACCCCCTACTACAACAAGTCTAACGAAGAGGGTATCTATCAGCACTTTAAGACCGTAGCCGATGCCGTGGACATTCCCTGCATCCTGTACAACATCCCCGGTCGTTGCGGCTGCGGTATCAGCGAGCACAACGTAGAGCGCCTGGCCGCACATCCCAACATCATGGGTATTAAGGAAGCCTCGGGCGACGTCGCCTACGCGGCCAAGATCGCTCACCTGCTGTCAGACGACTTCCGCATGTACTCGGGCGAGGACGCGCTTACCGTGCCGCTCATGAGCCTGGGCGCCTCGGGCACCATCAGCGTGTGGGCCGATGTTCAGCCGCAGCTCGTGCACGACATGTGCCACGCCTATTTGGACGGCGACGTGGAGCGCGCCCGCGATATCCAGATTGCCGGTCAGCCGCTCATCAATGCCCTCTTTAGCGAGGTCAACCCCATCCCCGTTAAGGAAGCGCTCGCCCAGATGGGCATGATCGAGGCAAACTACCGTATGCCGCTGTGCCCCATGGCAGACGACACGCGATCCGCACTTACCGATGCTCTGAAGGGAGCTGGTCTGCTTGATTAAGACCGTCATTATGGGAACGGGCCGCATGGGCTCGCTCATCCGCACCACCGCCGAAAGCATTGTCGATGCCGCCGGGCAGCCCGTTTTTGATATCGTGGCCCAGATTGGCTTCGATTTGAGCGAGCTCGAGAACGCACCGGCTGCCGATGTGATTATCGACTTCTCGAACGTCGCGACCTTCGACGCTGTCGTCGCCTATGTCGAGCGCACGGGCGCGGCGTTGGTCTCAGGCACCACAGGCTACACCCCCGAGCAGATGGACCGCCTGCGTGAGCTGGGCCAGAACACCCGCGTTATGCACTCGGGCAATTACTCCATCGGTATCGCAGCCCTGCGCCATCTGGTAGCGCAGGCTACACGCGAGCTGCCCGGCTTTGACTGCGAAATCGTCGAGACGCACCATAACCAAAAGGTCGACGCCCCCAGCGGCACTGCCAAGTTGTTGCTCGACGCCGTCGTCGAAGCCGAGCCCGAGGCAGGCTACCACCCCGTCTATGGCCGCGAGGGCATGTGCGGAGCACGCGATCCCAAGGAGATCGGCATGCACTCGCTGCGCGGTGGCACTGTCGCCGGCGTCCACGAAGTGAGTTTCTTTGGCCAGGACGAGGAGGTCACGCTCACCCACCGCGCCACGAGCCGTCAGATCTTTGTCAACGGCGCCCTGGCAGCCGCGCAGAAGCTCGTCGCCCGCGAACCCGGCTTCTATACGTTCGACCAGGTCATGTTTGCCTAACCAGGTATCAACCGAATCCACCCAAAGGAGAGATAGCGAATGAGCAACGCAGCCGAGATGGATGCCCAGGAGATTATCAATTACATCGCCACCGCGCCTAAAAAGACGCCTGTCAAGCTGTATGTGCGCGAGAAACCCGGCATGAAGGTTGCCTGGGGCGACGCACATGTCTACGGCGGCCGTCGCGGCAAGACCGTCTTTGGCGACTGGGACGAGCTCAAAGCCATCCTGGACGCCAACGCCGATTCCATCGATTACTACGACGTCGAGAATGACTGCCGCAACTCCGCCGTCCCCATGCTCGACCTTAAGGGCATCAACGCCCGCATCGAGCCGGGCGCGATCATCCGCGACCGCGTCGAGATTGGCGACCGTGCCGTCATCATGATGGGCGCCATCATCAACATCGGCTCCGTTATCGGCGAGGGTTCCATGATCGATATGGGCGCCGTGCTGGGCGGTCGCGCCACCGTGGGCAAGAACTGCCACATCGGCGCCGGCACCGTGCTGGCAGGCGTTGTGGAGCCCGCCAGCGCCACGCCCGTCATCATCGAGGACGATGTCATGATCGGCGCAAACGCCGTGGTCCTGGAAGGCGTGCACGTGGGCAAGGGTGCTGTAGTTGCCGCCGGCGCCGTGTGCGTCGA